>JBGVDU010000298.1:0-4598 GCA_045119555.1 Acutalibacteraceae bacterium
AAGAGCTTCTTTGCTTTTTCGGCATTTGCATAATACTCCGGGAGATCTCCCGCTCTTCTCGGCTTAATCTCATAAGGCACGGGAATATTATTGACTCTTGAAAATGTATTCACTACATCAAGCACGCTGTGTCCATTGCCCGAGCCGAGGTTGATAGCCTCAGTGCCTGTGTGCTTGTCTGCGTACTCAAGTGCGGCAACGTGACCCTTTGCGAGATCTACAACGTGAATATAATCTCTTACACCCGTGCCGTCCTTTGTCGGGTAATCATTTCCGAATACTCCGAGTGACGGCAACTTGCCTGTTGCAACCTTAGCCACATAAGGCAAAAGGTTATTCGGAATACCGCTTGGATCTTCGCCTATTCTTCCGCTCGGATGTGCACCGATGGGATTAAAATATCTGAGCAATACGGCAGACAGCTTTTCATTGGCGTTCGAGGCATCTCTTAAAATCTGCTCAATCATAAGCTTTGTCCAACCGTAAGGATTTGTACAGCCTGTAATAGGCATTGTTTCAACATACGGAATAGGATTATCCTCACCGTAAACAGTTGCAGATGAACTGAAAACTATTTTGTTGACATCGAAATTTTCCATAACCTCAAGCAAGGTAAGCGTTGAATCTATGTTATTTCTGTAATACATAAGTGGCTTTTGGCATGATTCACCTACTGCCTTATAACCTGCAAAATGAATTACGGCATCAATATTCTGCTCATCGAAAAGCTTTGTCAATGCTTCGCTGTTGCCTACGTCAATCGGGTACACAACTACGTCTTTGCCTGTAATCTCCTTTATTCTATTGATAACCTCGGGCTTACTGTTGGAATAGTTATCTGCAATAACAACATCATAACCTCTCTCCAAAAGTTCCACGCAAGTATGCGAGCCGATATAGCCTGCACCACCTGTAAGTAATACCTTCATTTTTACACACTCCATTAAATTAATATTTATTATTTTGAACCGACCTTTTTATTGTCGGTAAAAGTATGCTGTTTATAATTCCCGTAAATGTTCCCGTGACAACCGCCGCTATTATAAGGAAAGGAATGTAATACCTCATCGCCTTTCCTATTATAATGAAAGCAACTGTCATTTGCCCTGCGTTATGGCTGACGGCACCAAGCACTCCGATTCCGACATAGCCGAAAATTTTTCGGTCATATTTCAAAACAAGCCACATAATAAGCGTGCTCAGCACACTGCCGCACAAGCTCATTATACCTGCAACGGGGCCTCGAGTTATCATTGCAAAAAATGCCTTTATTATTGAAACGCATATTCCACTGGCAAGCCCATCTATATCGACTGCCGCCATAACAGATAAATTGGCAAGACCGAGCCTTGCTCCCGGAACAGGCAGGTCGGGCAACATTCCTTCCACAAAGGAAAGAACTATTGCCAACGCCGACAGAATTGCCGTTCTTGTAAAAACAGCAATATTAAAAGATTTGTATTTATTCATACCGCACCGCCGAATACTATCGTAATAAATTGCAAAATATCTTGATTTCAAAATTTATTTTCGCACAGCAGATTTTCTTCAGCCGACTACTCCGTCAAGCGTTGATGAGTTTTCACCTCTCAACTCAACGGAAATATGTGCCGGCAAGCAAACAATAGCCTGCCCCGATTTTGTAATCTTGCCCGTATTCACACAAACCTTGTCGTCACAATCGGAATTCACAACATAAACTCCGTCAGGCTCAAGCATTAATATAATGTGAAATTCTTCATCAATGCAAATTTCCCGTGAATCGTAAGCTTTCGAGAGCTTCTCCGTACAGATAACCTCCGAATCCTTCTTAACTACGACTTCAAGACCCTCGCTCGAAGCGGTATTTGCGTACATTGAAAAAAATACAGCCGACAGTACAAATCCGACAATTATCGCTCCGTCAAAAAACGTAAAGCGTTTTCGTTGAATAGCATTTTCCTTATTCTTTCGCATTTCCGTCAACTAAAGTAGCCGCCATATTTAAAATTTCCTCATAGTTATAGGCTTCCTTAACCTCATCAAGCGTCTTTTCATTATATTGTGAGCAAGCCATACCGCAGTATTCTTTTAAAAGGCTGTACTGCGACACAAAGTCGGCATTTGTGGAATTATCAAGCTTTTCTTCCCATCTTGCAACAAGACCCTTATCTCTGATAATCTCACAGAGAGCGGCTCCCACATAAACATTTCCCATGTAGTCAAAATATTCCTCTGTCGGACTTTGATAATGCCCTGTGCAAACATAGTAGTAAGCACTGTAAAAGTCTATTTCTTCAGATTTTTCTTTATTAAAATAAGTAATATTATGATCTACTTCCTCGCTGATATTATAAAAAACAAACTGAGCACGGCCGTCAACAAGCTCTATGGTTTCCTGCTGTTTAGCCAATGCAGGATTTTTCTCAAGCTGATATTCTCTAACCAAAACATACTCTGCAACAAGCTCATTCACTGTTTCAAGATCCTCTGCATCACGCAGATCATCAAGTATTCTGTACTGCAAGCCTGTAAGAGCAATGTTTTCTTCCGTGAGCTCAAAGCTTTCTTTCAGCTCTACCGTCGGGCAGTCCTCTGTTTCAACCTGTTGAGCAAAGGTCGATTTGACATAAGCCTCCTCAAGTGAACCCGAGCCGTTGTACATAATTTCGGCATTATCATATTTAACGGCACATATCTCTTTATCGTTTAAGCGGACATAAGCGTCCTCATCACCGTTTACAAAAAGAGATATCGTTTGAGGTGCAAGATATGAAAGTCTGTAAACTGTAATATCGCTGTATTTTCCGGGCATCTCAATTTTTTGAGCAAAAATATTACCCGATAAATCGACATTTACAGCGTATGAGGTCCCTTTAAGCGAGCCGAAGGTTCTTGTAATAACAAAGCCCGCATCGGTTGGGTTATACTTGGAGTCCCAAATTTCGTCATTACCGTCATCTTCGTCAAAAAGATTTACAATCTCGCCTATCTCCGCAAGTGCACTTTGATCAAGCTCACTCAAATCGGAATACGACTTGTTTAAGGTTTTATTCGCAACCAAATCAACACAAAATATTATAAGCACTACTCCTATAAGAATAAGAACAACATTTAAAAATTTCTTCAATGCGTTCATAATCTACCCCCAAAATATTAATATAAACAAACGAAAATCCTCTATGGCGTATTTGAGAACGTAATAATGCACAGACTTTTGTCCAAGTCGAGGGGATTTCAAGTAAAAAAACGGGGAATACTGATGTATTCCGAGCATTTTTGACGAAGCAAATCACCCGAATTGGGGCAAGAAGATAAGCTGTTAGGACTTTTCAGATACGCTCTAAGTATATATTACACTTTTTGAAGTCTTTTTTCAATATATTTAGTCGAATATTTGCTACTGCGAAAAAACTTGTTAAATTTTACAAAAAAATCAGTTGAAACATTCAATCTCGATTTTTCAAATTCTTCATATAAACAAAAAAGACATCCCTACTAAAAAGCAAGGCTGTCGTTGTGAATGAACCATAAAAAGATATTTTCGCCAGTTTTCGTATGTGGTAGAACCCTTACACAGTTATTTCAGTCTTGCAAGTCATTCAAATACATCCACATAGCAGCGTTAATTGCTTCTTCCTTAGTTTCGCACAAAATCATCGGAAAGCCCTTTGAAACAGGTTTCCAATAGTACCAACCAAAATAATCATCAAAATCTATTTCCATGATGTTATAGGTATATGAATTGTAACTACTGATAATTTCGATATAGCAGTCGTCACTAATATCAATTATCTCAACAGCATTCGGATCTGGACTTTTGGGCTGACGTGTAGTAAATACTCCCTTTGATTTATCAAACTGCCATGTTGTAGAATGTATAGATTTTTTTCCAAAAGGATTAATGAATTTAGAAAGACCAAAACAAGTGTTCCCTATACATTCAATACTTCTGCCGTCATAATACAATAAGAAGTATTTTTCAGAAGACAACGATTTCCCTTTGTAGTATTCAGCGTGATAAATCCTATGTTCAAACAATTCCTTCAAAAAGGATTTGGCTCGTTCAATATAATTATCTTCTCCGTCCCGAAGCTTTGAGATATAATCCCTGAAATGATAATGTCCGGTAAAATAGTACACAATAACTTTATTTTCAAAAACTTTAAATCCAACATGGTTTTTAGCATCAATATTTACAAAGTCATATTTAGTTGTGATTACGCCAATCTTTGTTTTCGGTAGTAATATTTACATCGGAATTTTCAATATATGGTTGTATTGCTTCTAACAACTTGGTCGTTGTTTTGAAATCCATTTTATCACCATCTTTTAAAGTATTATACCATATTTCTGCATTTCTTTTTATTCCTACGGAAATGTCATAAAATTACTTCCAACGTATTTCAATATAGGAGTTGAAAATATGAGAATGTACACTTAAAAAACATGACCGTGAAAAGTCGCATAAATACCGAATTTTATAAAAAAACACCATTGAGTCCAACCCATAGGATTCGGATTTCAATGGTGTCTTCCGTTGGCTGGGGAATAGGGATTCGAACCCCAACAAACAGAGTCAGAGTCTGTCGTGCTACCGTTACACAATTCCCCAACGG
>JBGVDU010000299.1:0-1717 GCA_045119555.1 Acutalibacteraceae bacterium
ATTTCTTCCATGCCGTCATTTGCTTGTTCCAAGCCGTCCTCAAGCTGTGTCTGAGCATCGTCAAGCTCCTTTTCGGCATCGGAGAATTGAGCCAGAACGGCATTGCGAACCGTTTCATTTACATCGTCGATTTTCTCTTCGGAAAGAACAATTTCAAGCGATTGTTCCACAATACCGCCGATTGACACGGAAGCAACTCCGTCAATACCCTCAAGCTTGTTTTGAAGAGTATCCTGTGTAAAGTCGGACAGCTCGTATATATCGCTGTTCTCTTTACTGATTGCGACGATTGAAACAGGGAGCATATTCGGGTTGATTTTCATAGTGTACGGTGTACCCACACTGTCGTCCCATGAGCCCGAAAGCTGTGTCAGCTTACTGTTAATGTCTACCGTTACGGAGTCCATGTTAGCTTCTTCCGAAAATTCTATTGTTACCATAGAGTAATTTTCGGCAGAGCTTGATGTAACCTCGACTACATTATCAAGCGTTGCCATAGACTGCTCCAACGGTTTTGTTACAGTCGTTTCGACCTCCTCGGGGCTTGCACCCGGGTAAGTCGTTACAATAATAACATAAGGCAGTTCCATACTCGGAAAAAGGCTCGGTGTCATATCCATATACGACACAACACCCAGAACAATTACGAGTATAACAGCAACCAAAACCGTCAATGGTTTCTTTACGCTGAATTTTGAAAACATTTTCTTATACCTCTTTTCTGTGTAGTTGCCTGCGTATGAATAAATTGTAGATTAAAAATTACAGAATTTATTCGCAACATAGAAATTATACTTTAATTCCGTTTGGATTTTATAAACTCAATGTAAACTCTGTAACATTTTGTTGATTTAATTGTATTTTTGATTTTATTTTAAACGCAATAAAATTCCCTACAATATTTGTATTGAATATTGTAGGGAAAATGCTGTTAATTTGAGCGGGAATTATATAGAATTTTTTGCAATACAGCTTTGTAAAAAAACGGAAATTCATGCGGATTAAGGGCAGAGGGTTTGAAGGATAATAATGCTAATATCATTATTATTTCGCATATTCGGTTATCGACATTGTGTCGGAATTATAATAAGAAACCCAACGAAAGAGTTATCCTTCGTTGGGTGTATGATTGGTATTGGATTTGTTTTACCAGCATTCTTTTAAGGCATATTTGCTCTTGTACATTTCGTACTCGTTTTCAAAGTCCTTATTGCCTGCACGCTTAACTACGTTTAAGTATTCGTGGGCATCGAGGGAGTGCTGATTTGTTTCTATTATTGTGATAGCAATATTTGAGCAGTGATCGGAAACTCTCTCACAGTTGGTAAGGAGATCGGAGAGAATGAAGCCAAGCTCAATGGAGCATTCTCCTGCTTTAAGACGCTGAACGTGCATAGACTTGATATCAATAATCAAGTTGTCGATAACCTCTTCCAAAGGCTCAACCTGCTTTGCAAGATTAACATCGTTTGTAACATAAGCGTTTGTAGTGTTTTTGAGAATCTCTGTCAAAGCGGCGAAAAGAACATCGACTTCCTTTTCTGCCTTTTCGGAGAAATGAAGCTTTTTCTCGTTCATTTCCTTTGCAACGTCCAAAATGTTTACAGCGTGATCGCCGATACGCTCGAAATCACCGATTGTATGGAGCTGACGTGAAACGCTCTGACTGTCATTTTCAGAAACAGCCTTGCTTGAAAGCTTTACCAGGAATGTGCCG
>JBGVDU010000300.1:0-2429 GCA_045119555.1 Acutalibacteraceae bacterium
AGGCTTGGGAGGGAAGATGCGTAGCAATGTGTGAAATGCTCATTTGCTCCAACAGCTCATTTGCACGCTTTTTTACTTCGGCTGATGTGTTTTCCTTGTTAAGATATCCTGGAACAACAATATTTTCAAAAAATGAAAGATTGCTTACCAAGTGCATTTGCTGAAAGACAAAGCCGAAATCCTTGTGACGAAGTGCGGAAAGTTTTCTTTCATTCATTTTCGAGATATCGTCGTTGTTATAAAGAATCTTGCCGCTCGTAATCTTATCCATACCGCTGAGCGAATAAAGTAAGGTAGATTTACCCGAGCCCGATGATCCCATAATTACAGTGAAATCACCCTCATAAATATCCAAATTCACATTGGTTAAAATATGATTTTGTGTGCCGTTTTGAGCGAAGCTTTTGCATAAATCTCTTGCTGACAAAATTGTATTTTTCATTTTCTAAACTCCTTTTCATCTGATGTACTTATTCTAACGAAAAAATTATTAAGAAAAACTTAAGGAATTTAGAAATCATGCTTTTTGTAAAAAATAGGAAAGGTTATAATAACCTCTAAACCATGATCAAGATTATGCAAGCACATATTTCCATTCATGTGATTACAAAGATAATTTACAATATACAATCCCAAGCCGGAGCCTTGTTCGTTACCGCAATTCTTTCCGCGATAAAACTTATTGATAATAAACGGCATATCGGTGTCCGGAATTCCTGTTCCGTAGTCACGAATATGTATATTCACATCATCGCCCTTCGTTGCAAGAGATATTTCCACTTCACTTTTTGCGTATTTCTCGGAATTATTAATTATATTTTCAAGAATTTGGGTAACACGTTTTTTATCAGCAAATATATTAACGGTGAAATTTGGATTTATAAATTTAATTTTACTATCGGCAGAAATATCCGATATAGTTTCCTGTAAGAACGAACAGAGCTCGAATTCTTCGGAATTAATTCTCAGCATATCAAGATCCGATAGAGAGTGAAGAAAAAGGTCATTTGTCAGCTTTGAAACTTCGTCACACTTTTTAATTATTGTATTAAGATATCTTGCTCTTTTTTCGGGTGTGGAATCAAGGTTAGCCTCCAGCCCCTCCGCATAAGCCTTTATTGATGCCACAGGCGTTTTTATATCATGTGATAAGGTTGCAATAACAGTCTTGTTGTTTTCGATTGCCTCCTTTTCACAGGAACGTGCGTTGATAATTTCTTTCCTCATACAATCAAAGGCCCAGGTGAATTTGCCGAAATAATTCGAGCGGTCATAATCAAGCTGTATATCAAAATTTCCGTTAGCAATTTCTCCTACATACTTTTCCATTTTCGTAAAGGGTTTAAGTATTGATTGATATATGTAAGCAAATATAATAATTATAAATAATATAGAAACAGCTGTAAAAATGTATAAATCCGAGTTGTTCTTATTCATAGAATAAGAGCTTTCTCTGATAGAATCTTCCAGCAAAGAAATTTTTTCGTCTATTACTTCGATATCGTCACCATTCTTAACACGCTGACGGATTTCGTTCAGTTGTACAAGCTGTTCGCCTTTTTCGGCAATAATTAACGAATTGTCACTGTTACTTAAAATCAAGCACGCAGACATAATTAAAGTTAATACGATGAATAAACAAGCGGACGATATAATTTTACGCTTCATTAGGCACCTCCAGCATATAACCGACACCCCATACAGTTTTTATATAAACAGGCTTAGCGGGATTGTCCTCGAGTTTTTCACGCAGCCAACGTATATGAACGGTCAGCGTAGACGGTTCAACACAACTGAACGCACCCCAAACCTCCGATATAAGCTTATCCTTAGACATAGCTTTATTTTTGTTTTTGCATAAAGTTGAAAGTAAATCGAATTCCTTTAATGAAAGCGAAACAACGGAACCGCCTCGTGTAACAGTTCTTGATAATATATTGATTTCAATGTTGCCAAAAGAAATTTTTTCGTCCGACGAAGTAAATCCATAAGTGCGTCGGATAAGTGCATTAACCCTTGACAGAAGCTCTTTAATAGAATAGGGCTTAGGTAAATAGTCATCGCCGCCCAGATCAAGTCCTGCAATTCGGTCATTTTCGCTCGTCCGTGCACTTGCAAAAATAACGGGAACAGTAGAAACACTCCTCAATTCTTGACAAATCTCAAATCCTGTACTGTCCGGGAGATTGATATCAAGAATAATTAAGTGATAGGTATTATCGGATAGCTTATCAAAAGCAGACTCGCTGCTTGTTGCAAAATCAACCGAATATCCGTAGCTTTCAAGCATATCACCGATAATATATGATAAATCCTCGTCATCATCAACAATAAGAATTCTTTTTTTATTTTCAGCCATAAAGTTCACCTCAAGAATATATTAGCATATTTCAAAAAAATTTAAAAGAAAATATTGTTATATATGCTAT
>JBGVDU010000301.1:0-6259 GCA_045119555.1 Acutalibacteraceae bacterium
ATTTTTTATCTGCTCAACCGAATACTGCGACATCGTGTACGGCTTTTGCACTACCGATTTATCAAGCAGATTTTCCGTAGGATTCTCGGGATTTAAAGTGAATTTTTTTACTGTATCGCCGCTTATAATCGCTGACTTTACACCGTGATACACAGCGTCAAAAATAGGCTTTTCGTTCACAAAGCGAACTTCAATTTTCGCAGGGTGAACATTGACATCAACGGCATTGAATGAAAGACCTATATGCAAGACACAGCCGGGGAATTTTCCCACCATAACAGTACCCTTGCAGGCTTCCTCCAAGGCCGCCATAGCCGTGCGGCTTTTTACGAATCTGCCGTTAATGAAGAAATTCTGCATTGCCCTGCTTGAGCGTGCCGCCTGCGGTTTTGTGATGTAACCTTTTACGGCAACTCCGTTTAATTCATAGTCAACGGGGATAATTCCCTGCGAAAACTCTCTTCCGTAAACGGAGTAAATACAGTTTTTGAGATTTCCGTCACCCGAGGTTACAAGCACCTGTTTATTGTCACGGATAAAAGTAAACGCAACCTCCGAATGTGACAAAGCGATTTTGTCAACTACAGCCGCAACGGCATTCGCTTCTGACACATTTTTCTTTAAAAATTTCATTCTTGCAGGCACGTTGTAAAACAAATCTCTTATAACAAACGTCGTACCCTGCGGACAGCCTGCGTCCTCAAAGGAAACCTCGTCACAGCCCTCTATGACGTAATGAGTGCCTATGTCGTCTTCTGCCGATTTTGTAAGCAAATCAACTCTTGCAACGGCGGCAATTGAGGCAAGTGCCTCACCTCTAAAGCCAAGTGTGCCGATTGCATCAAGGTCGTCCTGTACTTTAACCTTACTTGTAGCGTGACGAAGAAAGGCATTGCGAATATCATCACGCATAATTCCGCTGCCGTTGTCGGTAACTCTCATCATTGTGATACCGCCGTTTTGAATTTCAACTGTAATTGCAGTAGCACCTGAGTCAATCGAGTTTTCCACAAGCTCTTTAATAACTGAGGAAGGTCTTTCAACAACCTCGCCTGCGGCGATAAGCTCAGCTACATGTTTATCTAAAACATTTATCTTTCCCATTAGTCACACCACCGTTTCTTTCTGTGAAGGTTAATTTTTAAAATTGGAATTTACTTAATAGATAACTGTTTATCTCTTATCTTCAAACATGCCTCAATATGCATAATCCAATGTCTTGAAAATGGCATCTGAATCAATCCTTTTACATCTTTTCCACACCAATAATCAATTAACCAATAGGCATTTTCATCTACACTTACTACATTTAATTTTTCCAACTGTTTTCTTCTTTCATCTGATATTTTTTCCTTCATATCACTATATGTAAGTGTCTTTAAAATCTGTGTTGTTGATTTATCAACATCACCAATATAATTATACAGTTCTTCAATAGACAGTTTCTTAGAAAACTCTCCAATTTCTTCTTTTACAAGTTCATTTGCAGTTGTTATAATCGGGGATTTTATGCGACTTTGATAATCTCCCTTAAACAAAATTTGTTCATCATTTGCAATAAGCGAATGTGCTACAATATCCTCTATACGAAAAATATGCCACAAGGAATATGCAATCGTTTTGTTATGATAACCTTTTACGTTCATATAAGGCATAGCACAAAAATCAGCATCCGACAGTTCATTCCTAAACTGCATAATTTGTTCCATTAGGCTTCTGCGAAGTTCTAATAATGTATCTATACCCTTTGCAAAAGTGTCTTTTCTCTTAATTTGTAACTGTAAGGTCTTATTCATTTCTGCCCATTCTTTATTCATAAATTAGCACCTCGCCAAATTCAAGTTTGTAAATTCTATTCAACCCTACCCATTTAACCTTATTTCATCATTTTAATCACACATACTCTTAAGCTCATAAAGCTTATTAAGTGCCTCAATCGGAGTGAGTGTATTTATATCCAAATCACGGACAAATTGTTCTATTTTTGAGTTATTGGTATCAAGCAAGGACATCTGTGGCTCTAAGATATCAGGCTCAACCTTTTTCTTTCTTGGCATATCTGCCTTTTTGCCTGTACCCTCAAGCTCTTTTAAAATTTGCTTTGCTCTGCTGATAACCCAATCGGGCAAGCCTGCAAGCTTTGCAACCTCTATACCGTAGCTGTCATCTGCACCGCCTGGGACAATTCTTCTTAGGAATGTAATATCGTCACCACGCTTTTTAACGGCTATATTATAATTGCGTACACCGTCCAAAAGCTCCTCCATTATCGTAAGTTCATGATAATGAGTAGCAAAAAGCGTTCTTGCACCAAGTTTTTTCTTGTCGGCAACATATTCAAGCACCGCACGAGCAATACTCATTCCGTCAAAGGTTGATGTGCCTCTGCCGATTTCATCAAGGATAAGTAGGCTTTGAGAGGTCGCATTTTTTATAATCTCCGCAACCTCGTTCATCTCGACCATAAATGTAGATTGACCGCTTGATAAATCGTCACTTGCACCTACTCTTGTGTAAATTGCATCTGTAATTGCAATCTGTGCAGATGTCGCAGGGACAAATGAGCCTATTTGAGCCATAAGCACTATGAGTGCTACCTGTCGCATATATGTGGATTTACCAGCCATATTCGGACCTGTGATGATAGCTACTCTGTTAGCCTTACTGTCAAGAGTAACATCATTAGGCACAAAAGGTGTGTCGCTTAATAGTTTTTCTACAACGGGGTGACGTCCGTCCTTGATGATGATTTCGCCGTTTAAGTTTACATCAGGGCGACAGTAACGCATATCAACAGCAGTCACCGCAAAGGAAACAAGAACATCAAGCTGTGCAATCGCCTTTGCGGCTGTCTGGATTCTTTCGAGATTCTTTGAAATTTCGTCACGCACCTGAGTGAAAAGCTGATATTCAAGGGCAATCGCTCTGTCCTTTGCACCGAGGATTTTACCCTCTAATTCCTTAAGCTCAGGGGTTATATATCTCTCGCAATTTGCAAGCGTTTGCTTTCTTATGTATTCTGCAGGCACTAAGTTTTTGTATGAGTTTGATACCTCTATAAAGTAGCCAAAAACTCTGTTGTAGCCTATTTTCAGCTTTGGAATACCTGTCTTTTCTCTTTGCTCTGCCTCAAGCCTTGCAAGCACACCTGTGGAGTCCGACATATCGCCTTTGAGGAAGTCTATCTCCTTACTGTAACCCTCTCGAATCAAGCCGCCCTCACGAACGGAAAACGGCGGGTCTTCGACAATCGCTGAATCAATCAAGGCTTGTACATCATCGAGAATATCAATATCATTATAAATTTCCTTTAACAGAGTGGATTTCGCACCGCTGATATTTGCCTTGATTTCGGGCAATTTTCTCAAAGCGGACTCAAGCGAACGCAAATCCCTCGCATTTGCCGAGCCGTACACAATCTTTGTCATTAAGCGTTCAATATCGAAAATACCCGTAAGAGAATTTAATGCTTCACCTCTTAAAATTGCATCTCCGACAAGCTCTTCAACAGCGTTCTGACGGCGGATAATTGCGGCACAGCTTAAAAGTGGCTGTTCAATCCATCTGCGGATAAGTCGCTTACCCATAGCCGTTTTTGTATTGTCAAGCACCCAAAGAAGAGAACCCTTTTTCTCCTTTGAACGCATGGTTTCCGTTAACTCCAAATTTCGCCTTGTGTTGTAATCAAGGTGCATAAAGCGATTTTCACCATACAACTCTAAACGGTTGATGCGTTCAAGACCTGTTTTCTGCGTTTCTTTGAGATAACGCAAAAGTCCTCCCACACATCTCACAACACCGTCACGACTGTCAAGCGATAGTGACTCCAAATCGTTCTTTTTAAACTGTTCGAGAACGGTTGCTTTTGCAGTATCGTAATCAAAATATTCATCGCTGACCATTTCAACGGCGGCTGTAAGCTTGTCCTTAATAAAAGGAACAAGCTTTTTCATTTTTTCAACCTCACCGCCGATGAGAATTTCCCTCGGGCTGTATCGTGAAAGCTCGCTTTTTAGTTGCGAGCAGTCGTCACTGTATTCAATATCTGAGCCGTAAAGCTCACCGGTGGAAATATCGCAGAATGATGCTGAATGCTTGTTACCAAGTGTAAACAAAGCACATATAAAGTTATTCTTAGACTCGTCAAGCATGGAGTCCTCCATAACCGTACCCGGAGTAATAACTCTGATAATATCACGCTTTACAAGTCCCTTAGCCGTTGCGGGGTTCTCCGTCTGCTCGCAAATCGCAACCTTGTAACCCTTCTGCACAAGCCTTGCAATATATGCTTCACAGCTGTGGTAAGGCACTCCGCACATCGGAGCACGCTCCTCCTGACCGCAATCTCTGCCTGTAAGAGTAAGCTCAAGCTCCCTCGATACAAGCACGGCATCGTCAAAGAACATCTCATAAAAATCGCCCAGTCTAAAGAAAAGAATGCTGTCCTTGTTCTGCTCCTTTATACTGAAATACTGTTTCATCATCGGGGACAATTCTGCCATATTTCCACCTCCTTAGTTTTGTAAAAGACAATCAGTGACAGCCGCTGCAGCTTGAACAGCTGCCTGTACAGCCGGGAGTATAGTCAGTTGTTTCGGGGTCCTCACCCTCCGCACTGTTGCTGATAATTGCCAATACTCTTTGAAGCTTTGCGTCAAACTCCTGCTTAGCCTGATTATAGTTAGCCATATTTTCGTTCTGCATAATCTCTGCGTAGATATGACGCATCTCCTTGTTAAGCTCTTGAAGCTTTTCGTCATCTCTGTCAACCTTTGATGCTTCATTGTTGATAGCCATTCGCTTCAAATTAAACTCACCGACAAGGTTCTGCAAGCCTTCGTCCTCTTCGCTCACCTGCTGAGCAAGACGCATTTTGATGTATGCTTCGTCCTGCTGAATCTCCTTGCCAATCTCTCTTGCAAGCTTTATCATATCCATATTTTTCAAATTCCTTTCAATATATCGGTTTAAGCAAGCTCACCGTTTAGTATCCAGTTTCTTGCCTTTGTTATTCTGACGTTTGCAAAATTTCCGACAAGCTCATCATTTCCTGCAAACTCTACAATAATATTTCCGCTTGTGCGTGCCGTCAAAATGCCGTCCTTATCGGTTGTACCCTCAACAAGCACCTTGTATGTTTTTCCTACCATTGACGCACATCTCTTTGCGGCTATTTCCTCCTGTACCTTTAAAAGCTCGGAAAACCACTTTGACTTCTCCTCTGCTGAAATAGGGTCAGCCATTTTAGCCGCAGGCGTGCCCTCTCTTGGGGAATAGATGAACGTAAACAGTGAAGTAAATTCAACCTCCTGTATAAGGGAAATTGTTTCCTTAAAATCCTCATACGTTTCGCCCGGAAAGCCTACGATAATATCGGAGGTAAGCGAAACATCGGGGATTTTCTCCTTGGCGTAATTAATGATTTCAAGATACTTCGCCCTGTCGTAATGACGGTTCATTTCCTTTAAAATTCTGTCACTTCCCGATTGAAAAGGCAAATGCAAGTGCGTTGAAATATGCTTGCTGTTTGCGATTACGTCAATCAATTCCTTTGAGCAATCCTTAGGGTGCGACGTCATAAATCTAATCCAATAGTCACCCTCAATTTTATCAATCTCCGCAAGAAGCTGTGCGAATGTAACCTTCTCTTCAAAGTTTTTGCCGTAAGAATTTACATTCTGACCGAGCAGGGTAATATCCTTATACCCTGCCGCAATCATTTCCTTTGCTTCATTTACTACATCCTCAAATTTTCTGCTGCGTTCTCTTCCTCTTGTGTAAGGAACAATGCAGTAGGTACAGAAATTGTTACAGCCGTACATAATAGGAAGCCAGCCCTTGAACGTGCCGTCACGTCTTGTCGGAATACCCTCATAGACAGTCTTGTCGTCAACACCTGTTTCGTACACCCTCTTGCCTGCTGTAACGGCATTGTAGAAAAGCTCAGGAAATTTATGAAGAGAATGAGTTCCGAATACAAGGCCTACAAACGGAAAACTCTTGTAAAGTCTGTCGGTTACATGCTGCTGCTCCATCATACAGCCGCACAATCCGATAAGCACAGACGGGTGCTTTCTTTTAATATTTTTCAAAGCACCGACATTTCCGAAAACTCTGTCCTCGGCGTGCTCTCTTACGGCACAGGTATTAAAAAGGATAAAGTCTGCATCCTCTGCATTTTCCGTAAAAGAAAATCCCATTTGAGCAAGCATTCCCTTAATTTTTTCACTGTCTGCCACGTTCTGCTGACAGCCGAAGG
>JBGVDU010000302.1:0-2559 GCA_045119555.1 Acutalibacteraceae bacterium
TGATGCTTTGTCGATTTTAGACAGATGTATAGGTTTATCGGAAAATATTACCTCCGACATAGTAAGAGAAGCAACGGGATTGGCAGGACGTGATTACCTGTTTTCGCTTGCGGAAGCGGTTAGAAAAGAAGATGTGCCCCTTGCAATAAATACTATTAACGCACTGCATAAGGCGTCTAAAAGTATTTCTCGACTCTGCGAGGAGCTTACTGAGCATTTCCGAACGCTTATGCTTCTGAAAACTATGAAGAAAAATGCCAAGGAATTAATTATAATGTCTGACGATGAGTATGCCACGGCTCAGGAGCAGGCAGAAAATATGTCGCTTACTCAAATTGTGTATGCAATAGATATTTTGCAGGAATCTCTTGAACGAATGTTCAGGGGAGGCAACAACAGAATCGAGTTTGAAACTTGTATGATTAAGCTTTGCAATCCAAAGCTTTCACCCGATATCGGGGCGATGCTTACGAGAATCGAAAAGCTTGAAAGGGCCGTTAGAGCGGGTTTAAACAACAATACATCCGCTGAGCGGATTGTAATCAATACTCAGCCGCAAACAGAAGACAAGGTTGCAGATACAGTAATTTCCGCAGTTAATATGGCTGAAGCTGCTCCAAAATCCCCTGTTTTACATGAGAATACGACGACTGTATCTCAGAATTATTCCGAAAACAAATCGGAAATTGTTAATAATACTCAAACCTTAAGCACAGGCACACTCTCCCCCGTTGAAGAGCTTATTGCAAAAGCGGTTCCAATGGAACAATGGGATGATGTGCTTGATGTGATGAAAAATTATACACGAGTTACTGCGGCGGCATTCAGAGATACGACAGCTTATGTGTCGGGTGACTATATTTTTATTGATGCCAATGATGACACGCCCTTTCGCCATCTCAGAAATCCTTCACAGCGTGATAAAATGAGAGCGGCAATCAAAGAAGTTACGGGAAAAAGCTATAAGCTGGGTCCATACAGAAAAATCGAGAAAAAAATCGAGGAAAGCGGCAATAAAAAATTGGATGAATTTATTGAGCAAATCTCAAATTCAAATATAAAAGTTACTATTGAGTAACATACTTACAATTAATTGGAGGATTTACAAATGAAAGCAAGATTACCAAAAGGATACAACGGCAGTGCACCGACAAATTTGCAGCAGCTCGCAAAGCAGGCTCAAAAGATGCAGGAAGAAATGGATGCAGCAAGTAATGAGCTGGAGGTCAAAGAGTATTCCGCAACTTCCGGAGGCGGTGCAGTTACTGTTACTGTAACAGGTAAAATGGAGGTAAAAAAGATCGACATTAAACCTGAAATTGTTGATCCCGATGATGTTGAGATGTTGGCAGATGTTGTTGCCGCAGCTATTAATGAGGCAATCAGAGCAGCAGCTACTGAAAAAGAAGAAGTTATGACTAAAATTTCAGGCGGACTCAACATGCCGGGATTGTTCTGATTTATGGCAGGATTTCAAGCACCGGCACTGGCAAGGCTTATTGATCAGTTTAACAGATTGCCCGGTATAGGAGCGAAAACTGCTCAAAGACTTGCTTATTATGTTTTGTCAATGCCCAAAGAAGATGCACTTGCCTTTTCCCAAGCAATAACAGATGCACATAACAGTATTCATAAATGTGCAAAATGCTGTAATCTTACAGATGACGAGCTTTGCCCTATTTGTAAAAGTATGAACAGGGATAAAACAACAATTTGTGTTGTCGAAGAGCCGAAAGATGTTGTTGCACTGGAAAAGACACAAGAATATTCGGCTATGTACCATGTATTGCATGGCGTTATCTCCCCTCTTAACGGTATCGGTCCTGAACAGCTGAGCATAAAAGAGCTTGTCAAACGAGTTCAGGATGACGATGTCAAGGAGGTAATTATGGCTACTAACGCCACTGCCGAGGGTGAAACAACTGCAATTTATATTTCCAGATTGTTGAAACCTCTCGGTGTTAAGGTTACTCGTTTAGCTTACGGTATTCCCGTGGGAGGTGACCTTGAATATGCGGATGAAATTACATTAGCGAGAGCACTTGAGGGCAGATGCGAGTTATAATTTGATTTTTAGGGTATGGCTATAATGCTATACCCTATTTTGTTATATGTGTAAAAATGTTTATCAAGCTGTATTAAAAATCGCACAGCCTGCTTTTTGTTCATACAGGTTGTGCGATTTTCAATACAAAATTATCTGTTTTGTGTAAGCTTATATTTATTATTAAAATAATTGTTCATAGCAACTAAATCTTTCAAATCAACAGTATAATCAGAGTTTAAGTCAGCGGCATCGAAGGAACAACCGTCTAATTGCGATTCTCCCAGCAAATGCTTATAAAGTAAGGTTTTATCCTTTGTGTTTATATTTCCTTCCCCACTTAAATCTCCGAATATTATGATATTAAAGTGCAAAATCGTTTCATTTGTGATAATGTCAATTTTGCCTCCGGTACCAATAGTTCCGCTTGTTTTAGCGTTTCCGTTGTAATCATAAAATTCAGCAGAACAGTTAATTAAAGAAATATTTTTCTTTATAACCGCGATTGTGCTCGA
>JBGVDU010000303.1:0-4558 GCA_045119555.1 Acutalibacteraceae bacterium
GGTGTAGTAATCGACAAGGTAATTGATATTGAAGTACCTGACGAGAGAATCATCGGCAGAATGTCCGGACGCCGTGTCTGCGAAAGCTGCGGTGCAAGCTATCACTTGGACTATAAGAAGTCTAAGACTGAAGGCGTATGCGACTTGTGTGCAGGTGCCCTTGTTCAGCGTAAGGATGATCACCCTGATACAGTAAAGGCTCGTCTTGAGGTTTATCATAACGAAACTGAGCCGCTTAAGGAGTATTACTCAAAGCAGAACAAGCTTGCTATTGTTGAGGGTCAGGAAGAAATTTCCGACACAACTGCTTTGGTTTTCGCTCAGCTTGAGGCTTAAGAATTATGATAGTTCTTAAAACTGCAAGAGAGTTAAAGATTATGAGAGAAGCCGGACGAATCTCCCAAAGAGCTTTACGCTTGGCAGGAGAGGCTGTTGAGCCCGGAGTAACAACTAAGGAGCTTGACACGATTGTCCGTAAGTATATCGAGGGACAGGGGGCAACCCCTTCGTTCCTCGGATACGGTGGATTTCCGGCGAGTGCTTGTATTTCAGTAAATAACGTGGTTATCCATGGCATACCGAGTGAAAAATGTGTCCTCAAGCAGGGTGATATTGTCAGCATAGATGTTGGAGCTTTTTATGAAGGCTTCCACGGTGACAATGCTTGGACTTTTGCTTGCGGTGATATAAGCGACGAAGCTAAGAACCTTATGAAAGCAACAGAAGAAAGTCTTTTTGAGGGAATTAAACACGCTGTTGCCGGTGCGAGAATCGGTGACATAGGACACGCTGTTCAGGAGTATGTCGAACTTCGCAGTTACTCGGTGGTACGAGATTTCGTCGGCCATGGCGTAGGTGCGAAACTACACGAGGACCCCAGCGTACCCAACTACGGTGCTCCGGGTAGAGGTGCACGCCTGTTGCCAGGTATGACCATAGCTATTGAGCCAATGGTCAACATGGGCAGTCACGAAGTAAAGGTGCTTGGTGATAAATGGACTACCGTAACGGTAGACGGAAAGCTTTCCGCACATTTTGAGCATACAATCGCCATTACGCCAGACGGTCCCGTTATTCTTACTCTGCCTGATTAATATGAGGTGGTATTGTGGAATTCAGCGTTGGACAAATAGTAAAGGCTAAGGCGGGTCGTGACAAGGATGACTTTTTCATAATAAAGGAGCTTGACGGAAGATTTGCTTACATTGTAAACGGCAAACGCCGCAAGGTAGATAATCCGAAAAAGAAAAAGCTAATCCATCTTGCACCGACTTTGACAGTCGTACAAGATTTTAAGACAAACCGTGAAGTTATAAGAATTTTATCGGAATATCAAGATAAATCATTGTAATTAAGGAGGAATTCCTTTGTCTAAACAGGACGTATTTGAGTTGACAGGTACAGTAATTGAGGCTTTGCCGAACACTCAGTTTAAGGTGGAACTCGAAAATGGCAAGGTAATATTGGCACATATCTCAGGTAAACTGAGAATGAACTTCATCAGAATTCTCCCCGGAGATAAGGTAACGGTTGAATTGTCGCCGTATGATCTCACAAAGGGCAGAATTACATGGAGAGGTAAGTAAAAATTTTCCTAAATTTCCAATATTCTATTTACTTTTGAAAGGAATGATTATATAATGAAAGTCAGACCTTCTGTAAAGAAAATTTGTGAGAAGTGCAAGGTAATCAAGCGTAAGGGCAAGGTTATGGTAATTTGCGAGAACCCAAAGCACAAGCAGCGTCAGGGTTAATCACAGGTGTTTCTTAGGAATTGACATTTAATCTTAAAGTGGAGGTGCAGATATATGGCACGTATAGCTGGTGTTGACTTACCAAGAGATAAAAGAGTTGAGATTGGCTTGACTTATATCTACGGTATCGGACGCAAGACTGCAAGCGATATTATTGCAGCAACAGGCGTTAATCCTGATACTCGTGTTAGAGATTTGAGCGAGGAGGACGTTTCTAAGCTCAGAGAATATATTGATCATAATTGTCGCGTTGAGGGTGACCTCCGTCGTGACATCGCTTTTGATATTAAGAGACTTATCGAAATTGGCTGTTATCGTGGTGTTCGTCACCGTAAGGGCTTGCCTGTAAGAGGTCAGCGTTCCAAGACAAACGCTCGTACTCGTAAGGGTCCGAGAAAGACAATGGCTAACAAGAAGAAGTAAGGAGGAGAATACTGATGGCAGCACCAAAGGCTGGTAAGAAAGCAGTTGTTCGCAGACGTCGTGAGCGTAAGAATATTGAAAAAGGCGCAGCTCATATTCAGTCTACTTTTAACAACACAATCGTAACAATTACAGATACACAGGGTAATGCCGTTTCTTGGGCAAGTGCCGGCGAGCTCGGCTTCAGAGGCTCCAAGAAGTCTACTCCGTTCGCAGCTCAGACAGCAGCAGAAACAGCTGCAAAGGTCGCTATGGAGCATGGTATGAAGACAGTTGAAGTTTACGTTAAGGGACCGGGTGCAGGTCGTGAAGCAGCAATCAGAGCATTGCAGCAGGCTGGTCTTGATGTAAGCATGATCAAAGATGTTACACCGATTCCTCACAACGGATGCCGTCCTCCGAAGAGAAGACGTGTCTAATTTAAAATTTCGGAGGTGTTTTATAAATGGCAGTAAATAGAGATCCTGTATTGAAGAGATGCAGATATTTGGGCATCAGCCCAACAGTTGTTGGTATTGACAAGGAGTCTAAGAAGAACCCGAATGCCAACTCCAGAAAGAAAGTTTCCGAGTACGGTCTTCAGCTTAAAGAGAAGCAGAAGTTGAAGTTTATCTATGGCGTTTTGGAGAAGCAGTTCTATCACTATTATGAGATCGCTTCCAAGATGGAAGGCCAGGCTGGTAACAACATCATCGTATGCTTGGAGTCCAGACTTGACAACGTAGTTTACAGAATGGGTCTTGCTCTTACAAGAAGAGAGTCCAGACAGCTCGTAAACCACGGTCACTTCCTCGTAAACGGCAAGAGAGTAGACATTCCGTCTTACAGAATTAAGGTTGGCGATGTTATCACTCTCAGAGATAAGAGTAAGAGCAGCGTTAAGTTTAAGAGCAATCTTGAGCAGACAAGCAGTCGTGTAGTACCGCTTTGGCTTGATGAGAATAAGGATGAGTTTAAAGCAACAGTAACTCGTATGCC
Source organism: Acutalibacteraceae bacterium (assembly GCA_045119555.1). Taxonomy (GTDB): domain Bacteria; phylum Bacillota; class Clostridia; order Oscillospirales; family Acutalibacteraceae; genus RUG592. The sequence goes on from JBGVDU010000303.1 coordinate 3,156, forward strand.
TTCAATCGAAGACCTTGATTACGAAGTTGCTCCTCACCTCATCGTCGAGTTGTACTCCAAGTAATCCTCACCCCAATAGGAATACACACATATCGGCACTTTGTGCTTAAATGTTAGGAGGAGCCAACTAATGATAGAGATTGAAAAGCCACGCATTGATACCGAAGAGTTATCTGCTGACGGTAAACATGGCAAATTTGTTGTTGAGCCTCTTGAGAGAGGCTTTGGCAATACACTTGGCAACAGCCTTCGTCGTGTATTGCTCTCATCGCTTGAGGGCGTAGCTGTTAAGTCTATTAAAATAGAGGGCGTTTTACACGAATTTTCAACTATCCCTGGTGTTAAGGAAGATGTTACACAGATCATCCTTAACATGAAGGGTCTTACCGCAAAGCTTAACAGCCAGGGTGAGAAGAGAGTTGAAATCAGAGCGGAAGGACCTTGTGAGGTTACTGCCGCAAGTATTATGTGTGACAGTGAGGTTGAGATTCTTAACCCTGAGATGCATATTGCAACTTTGGGTGAGGGAGCAAAGCTCTTCATGGAGATCACATTGGATAAGGGCAGAGGTTATGTTCCCGGTGAACGTAACAAGCAGATGGCAGAGGAAAATGTCATCGGTCTTTTACCGATAGACTCCATCTATACGCCTGTTTTAAAGGTTAATTATACAGTAGAGAATACTCGTGTCGGTCAAATTACCGACTATGATAAACTCACACTTGACGTGTGGACAAACGGTGTTGTAAACGCTCAGGAAGCCGTTTCTCTTGCTGCTAAGGTACTTACCGAGCATCTCAACCTTTTCGTTGATTTGTCGGATAAGGGTTACAGCACAGAGATTATGGTTGAGAAGGACGACAGAGGTAAGGAAAAGGTTCTTGAGATGACTATCGAAGAGCTTGACCTTTCAGTTCGTTCATTCAACTGCTTGAAGCGTGCAGGCATCAACACAGTTGAGGATTTGATTAACAAGTCCGAAGAAGATATGATGAAGGTTCGTAACTTGGGACGTAAGTCGCTTGAGGAAGTTATCGTTAAGCTTCAGAGCCTTGGATTCGGTCTTCGTAAGGAAGAGGAATAAAACCCTCTTTTGCCAATTTAAGTAAAGGAGTGACTAAAATGCCGGGAACAAGAAAGTTGGGAAGAACTACTGCTCACAGAACAGCTATGCTCAGAGCAATGGTTACATTCCTTTTTGAGAACGGAAAAATAGAAACAACTGTTACTCGTGCTAAAGAGGTAAGCTCTATGGCCGAGAAAATGATTACTATCGCTAAGACTAACGATCTTCATAATAAGCGTCTTGCAATGTCCTTCATCACAAATGAGGCTGTTGTTTACAAGCTTTTCAATGAGATCGCTCCGAAGTATGCTGACAAGAACGGTGGTTACACAAGAAT
>JBGVDU010000304.1:0-1570 GCA_045119555.1 Acutalibacteraceae bacterium
CTGATACTTCTTGTCGGCTGTCTTCTTGTACCGCTTAAAACGGCTAAGATTAGCAAAATATCACCTGTTAAGGCACTCACGGGCGGAAACGAGGACGTATATTTCAGCAGTCGCATGCAAGCTCCCATTTCTCATAAGCTTTTATCTATTACTCTCGCCCTCCGTCAATTTACATCAAACAAGAAAAGATATATCAGTATAATTATCATATCTGCAATCCTTGTTTTCTTTATGATGAGTGTAACATCATTCGGTCAAATTTATGACGGAGACCACTTTAGGGAAAACTTCGGAAGTTATTACTCTGATATCGAAGCAACCGTATCGGAAAATTTCTCGATAGAATCTCTTGATGAAGCAACTAAGGCTATTGAAGAAATTACTCCTGTTGTCAACAGCTTTTCTGCGGCCTACATGTATATGTCGATTAATGATAATCAGGTTGTTTGTTCCGTAAGAAGCGATCCGAATACATTTAAAAGTATTATTCAAGGCAGAGCACCGGAATACGATAACGAAATTATCATTACCGAAATTCTTGCAGAAGAATACGGAATTAAGGTTGGCGATACGGTTACAGTTGCTCGAAACTCTGACAATGAAGGTGAGTTTATCGTTTCGGGATTTTTCCAGTCTACCAATAATCTCGGGCAAAATTTCGGTATGAATTATAAGGGTTATGAAAGACTTGGCGGAGAGCAGCTTTTCGTTTGTGCCTTTGAGCTTGAGGATACTTCAAAAACCGAAGAAGCCGTTGATTTGCTTAATGAAATGTACGGAGAGAATATTGAAGCTAAAATTACAGATACCGAAAATCCTGTTGATAACCTTCTCGAATCAGCAACAAAAGCAGTTATAGTTTTGGTTTATATTATCTCAGCTTTATTTACTCTTGTAACGGTAAATATGATTTGCTCCAAAACCTTGCTCAAAGAACAGCGCGATATAGGTATTTACAAGGCTGTCGGTTTTACCTCAAACAAGCTGAGATTGCAGTTCTCATTTAGATTTTTACTGCTCTCCCTCATCGGAGGCATAATCGGTACATTGATTTTTATGCTGTGCGGTAACAATATGCTGAACCTCCTTCTCCGCAATGTTGGTATTACTAACTTTAATCTTGCTTTGACGCCTGTTGTAATACTTACTCCTATTTTACTTATTGTAATTTACTACTTCCTATTTTCATTTATCGCTTCACGAAAAGTCAAAACCGTTGAGCTTAAAACACTCATAACAGAATAAACCAATCCCCCGTTACATATAATACTGATTAAAAAGATATTTCTGAACGGGGGAATTTTTATGAAATCAATCTGGGAAACAGACTGTGAAATTGAAAATCGTGACACCTTAAACGAGGATATATCAACTTCCACATTAGTAATAGGTGCAGGTATGGCAGGCTTACTTACAGCATACAAGCTTCAAAATATGGGTGAAGATGTTATTGTGATTGACAGCGGTAGAATTGCGAGCGGTCAAACGAAAAACACAACAGCTAAAATAACTTCTCAGCATGATAACATTTACAGTACATTACTAAGTAAATTTGACAAAGCTCTTGCTA
>JBGVDU010000305.1:0-4298 GCA_045119555.1 Acutalibacteraceae bacterium
AAACAGCCATTCGTATAAGAATGACTGTCTAAACCAAAAATACTGCAAATAATTCGGACTTTTTTCGGACTTTGTAAAGTTTAAAGTCTCAAAAATGGCTTAAATACTGGTATTTTTGCTTGGTTGGTGGAGACGATCGGGATCGAACCGACGACCTTCTGAATGCCATTCAGACACTCTCCCAGCTGAGCTACGCCCCCGTAAATTTACGGTTGACACTCATATTGTGATGCGTGCAACCAGTGGAAGATGATCCGAAGCAATAGCTTTTACGGCGTGAACATCTTCTATATTAATATTATCAGAAACAAAAATATAGTCAAGTCTTTTTTTAGGCTTTTTTGCGGGAAAAGTTTTCACGCTGTTGCCGTAACTGTCACAAACGTCAGTTAAAATATTTTTTATTGGACGAATTATGTTTTTATCGCCGTTAATATTTAAATCTCCCATGAAAACGGTGGGGATTTTTGATGCTCTTATTTGTTCCGCCACTTTGTTTAATCCAAGCTTTTGCTCGTCCGGTAAAAGACCCAGATGTGTGCAGATAACCCTTAAAGTGTTTTCACATTTGATTTCACCGGAAAGAATACAGCGAGGCTCATAAATGCCGGGTGCGATATGAACGAATTTCTTTATGGGAGTTACCGTAAGATTTTCAATAGGATATCTGCTCAATATTGCGTTGCCATAGGGGAATGTACCGAAGGAGGTCGCCTTGGCGAAGGTGTAGTATTTATAACCGCAGTATCTTGCAATAAATGACGTATGCTCTTTAATAAAAGCAGGCAGTGGCTTGCCTACCTCGTTGAGAGAAATAATATCTGCATCAATAGCCTTTATAACATCGGCTGATTTGTAATAATTTTTCTTTCTGAAATAACCGTTGCTGAGTCCTGCGGCGATATTGTAAGTAGCGACAGTTAATGTCATAAAACCACCCCTCAAAATAATAGTATCACATAAAGTTGATTCTTTCAATAGAAGAAAATAATCCAATGCTTACAAAATTGTAATCTTTATTAACAGGTATGATGTTGTATTTATAACGCCTTTTATGATATAATTTCCTAAAATAGTGTTTTTATGTGATTTGTGTTGTTTTGCGGTAATTCTTTGCTGAAAATACAGTGTATTTGAATGATTTTAGAAGCATCACAATTTAGTATGTTTAATAAGTAATTTGATATAAGCATGCTCGGCAAAGCTTTTGTTTTAAGTCGTAATTTGTACCCGATTAAGGTTTTGCTTTGAGCAATTTTTATGTGTTTATGGAGTGATAAAATGTCGAAGATTTGTTTGGGTTGTATGAAACCGATAGGGGACGAAGAGCAAAAGTGCCCTTACTGTGACTTTGACCAAAATTCTCGTCAAAGCTTACCGTTTTTGCCTCTTGGCACACGTCTCCAAGATGACAGATACGTAGTTGGAAGAAAAATGTCCAGCAACAATGAAAGCACTAAATACCTTGCATTCGACTCTCGCATGGAAAGTCCTGTAATTGTCAGAGAGTTTTTGCCGAACGGACTTTGTTCAAGAGGGAAGGAGAGCACCAATATAAAGGTTCCTTCCGACAAAGCTACCGTTTACAAAAGATTGCAAAACAAGTTTTTGGATTATAACAGAACGCTTGCAAGATTAAAGGATTGCTCCGCTACATGCAATATTCTCGATATTTTTGTTGAGAACAACACTGCTTATGTGGTTGAAGAGCTTGAGGAATTGATATCCTTTACCGAGTATATTAAACGCAGTGGCGGCCATTTGGGTTGGGATACCGCAAGACCGTTGTTTATTCCTTTGCTTTCTACCTTGGAAACCCTGCACAAAAACGGAATATCACATTTCGGTGTAGGTCCGAGCAATATAAAAATTTCTTCAAGCGGAAAGATTAAGCTTCAGAACTTTACAATTTCGGATATGCGTAAAGTCGGCACGGATCTTCGTCCGATGCTTATTTCCGGTTGTTCTGCCCCCGAGCAATATGACAAATATGCTGTACTTGGCGAAAGCTCTGAGATTTATGGTTTTACCGCAACTTTATTCTACGCACTTACGGGAAGTGTTCCCGAAGATGTAGAGAAAAGACGCCACGACAGCAGACTTCTTATCAGTACAAATGTCAACAAAAGACTTCCTCCTCATGTCAGAACGGCTCTTGCGGGAGGCTTGCAGTTCGACCAGGATAAGCGTATACAGTCTTTTGAGGATTTAAGAGCCCAGCTCTCTGCCGCTCCCACCGTAAAAGCTTTGCAGGACGAAATATCACGTCCGAATATCGAGGATGATGACGATGACGATAATCGTTCTGTAAAGAAGAAAAAGAAGAAGGCTTCTTACGTTTACGGAATAGTATCTTGTATTGTTTCTCTTGTAATTTTTGTAATTATCGGTACATTTTGGCTGCAGGATAATCCCTTCTCATCATTGTTTGAGCCAAGTGATATTTCTTCGGATAGCGATGTTGAGGGAATTACGGGCGAAACGGTTACAGTACCTAATCTTGTCGGCGTTAAGTATGATGTTGCTCTTGAGGAAGCGGAAAAATCAGTTGATTATCAGCTTTTGAAGGCTGTTGAAGAGGAATTCAGCGACAATGTACCGGAGGGATATATCGCTTCTCAGTTCCCGGAGGCTTATTCCGAGGAAACTCAGGGATATTCACTCTATATCACCGTAAGTAAGGGTGCAAAGATGAGAGAGCTTCCTCAAATTGAGGGTAAAACGGTTGACCAGGTGGCTCAGTTGCTTGGTGATGAAAGCTTCGTTACAACACAGACCTTTGAATACAGTGAAACGATTAAGAAGGGTCTTGTAATCGGTTATGAAGCACATTCACCGGGAGATAAGCTCGAATACGGTTCAACGCTCGTAATCAGAGTCAGCCAAGGTTCGGAATATGAGGCTAACGGAACGGATTCCGATAAAAAGGATTCCGACAGCGATTCAGATTCCGATTCCGACACAGCTTCAACTCAGTCGGCTGAATAACAAAACAAAATAAATGTAAAAAAATCAAGCGGCACCTTTATTTTGTGTCGCTTGATTCTTGAATACGGTTTTATTTGTTTCCTGTAAGGCTGTTAAGCTTTGATTCTGTATTTTGAATAAGATTAAACAAAGAGCTTGAAAGGGTGGAATATTGCTCGTCGATTATGTCGGGCGATAATTCTATACGATTTGTTCTTTCAAGTCCTTTATATTCCACAATAGGCATTCCGTCCGCCAAGTTTTCCGCATTGCTTTCGCTGAGTATTTGAAGAGCGTGAGCCTTGCCCTTGTATATGTGCTCGGCAACCGAGAACATTCTTTGCGGATTTTTGGAATTGGATGAATAAAGTATTCTGAACATGATATAAACAGAGGACATGAGGTACGTTGAGCATTCAGTCGCAAGTCCCTTGTTATTTGTTTTTTCAAGCTGATCGAAAATAATATTCAGTGAATTGATAACCAGCTTTTTGTTCAGTGCGGTTATCATGCTTGTTTTGTTGCTGTTAAAGGAATGTATGCTTATATCGTCCTCGGGAATATCGGATATAACAATTTTTCCGCTTTCTCGATTTGCCGTTCTTCCGAGCAGATAATCGCAGGATACATCGTAGTAGTCTGCGACCTTCACAACAAAATCAAGCCCGCATTCACGAATTCCTTTTTCATAATGTGAAAGCAGTGGTTGAGATATACCGAGGTCATCGGCTGCCTTCTTTTGGCTGAGTCCTTTTTCTTCTCTCAGCAAAGTAATTATTCTCGGAAAATCTTTATTCATAGATATTACGACCTTTCTGTTTTATACAAACAGTATAACTTTTTTATTACTTTTTGTAAAGAAAATTTAAGAGGATTAATGTATGAAATCATATCAGATTCATTTTATAAGACACGGTGCTTGCGAAGAGATACGCAAGGGTGCATATATCGGTACAAAAGATGTTGAACTAAGTAAGGAAGGTATTGAGGAATTAAAAAAACTTGATTCCGCATATATCTATCCCGGAACGCCTGTTATCTTTACAAGCCCCTTGAAGAGATGTCTGCAAACATGTGAGATTCTTTATCCTGCGATTAAGCCAATCGTTATTGAACAGCTGAGAGAGTGCAGTTTTGGAGAATGGGAGGGCTTGACAGCAGAGGATTTGTCGGATAAAGAGGATTTTAAAAAATGGCTTGCGGGCGATACAAGTGTGAAGCCGCCAAAAGGTGAAAGCGGAGCTGATTTTACAAGAAGAATTTGCAATATTTTCAGCGATATTGTTGATGGTTTGATAAAGACAGGCAACACAAATTGCGTGATTGTTACT
>JBGVDU010000306.1:0-2626 GCA_045119555.1 Acutalibacteraceae bacterium
AATTAGTTAAAATAAAAAACTGCGGGGTATTTAATTACTCCGCAGTTTTGTTTAAAAGAGTATTAATAAACATAAGAATTTCATTGTTTACCTGCTCGGGATTGTCGCCGTTTGAAAAATGTGCGGCATTTTTTATATAGTGAATAGGGGAGTTTATGTTTTTTGCCCATTTTTTGCAGTAGCTTTTTACCTTGCCTGTGCTGTCACGATCACCGAGTAAAATAAGTATTGGAAATTTAAAATCCGTATCTATATTTTCTTTGATAAGATAATTATAAGCGATATCCATTTGATTGACGATGTCATTTTTAGTGGAATTTTTGAGTATTGATAACATCGTGTTGTATGAATAATCCGTTACAGATATTGATTTTGCCATGCTTTTTCGCAGTGTATTTACCGAAAAAAGCTGTGCCAACGGTTTAACTCTTTTTAGCCACCATATATCCGATTTTGAGTAATATTTTGTTCCTAGCGGTGTTGTGTCTAAGGCTACAAAGCCTTGTACAAAATTCGGGTATCGGTGGGCAAAATGCTGACAGGGGTATCCGCCCATTGACATTCCTACCAATACAACCTTTTCTATTTTTTCTCTAACTAAAATTTCATGAATAATTTCTGATGTATTTTTATAGGAAAAGTTTTTGTAATCCTTTGAAAGTCCATGTATAGGAATATCCCAAGTTATTACGTTGAAATCTGTTTCAAAAAACTGTATTTGTTTTTCAAACATAGTATGATCGGCGGTTAAACCGTGACAAAAAAGGATTGATATTTTATTTGAATCATTTGAGCTTATCCAGTAGTGCACATTTCCGTTATCTGTTTTAATAATTTTATGTTCCATATCATCACCCGATTATTATGTAAGATAAATTTTTTTCCAATGCTCTATAAGTTCTTGAATCTCTCTTTCAATAGCATCGCCGTTAATGTCATCATTGCGATATTTTTGCAGCATGTAACCTTCAACGGTAAAATAAATAATTCTGTATATCTCAAGTATATTCACGTCATTTCTGATTTTAGATATATCGACAGTCTTTAAAATTTTTTCTTCACTTGCCTTTTCTGCGTTCAAGTAGCTTTTTTGAACAATGTTTTTTATTTCCTCGTTTTTCTCGTAATATGCTTTTAGCGTGAAAGCGTAGATGTAAGGGTGAGAACGCATGATTGAGCATTTCGCTTGGTTGCTCCTTGTGAGCATTTCAAAAAAATCATCGGTTTCGGTTACCTTATATTGCCTTGTTGCATTAGCGGTAAGCATCATAGAGTGTTTCCATAAGTAAAAGTATAAATCCTTTTTGTTATCAAAATAATGAAACAGAAGAGATTTTGATATTCCTGCCGTCAAAGCTATTTCTGACATGGGAGCTTTTTTATAGTCGTTTTGAGAAAATACCTTGTATGCGGAGTTTATGATTTTTGATTGTTTTTCGATAGGCAAATTGAAGAATTTATTGTTCATTTTGTACCTCTGTTGACCGTGTTGGTTAATTTAAGAGTATTATACAATCGTTGACCGTTTTTGTGAAGGGGGAAGTTTTTTAAATGAGAAAAAATAACGGCACGGAAAGTTAAATCCGTACCGTTATTTTTGATAATACACAGCAATTATATTTATATTTGCGTTTGCAGATAACAAGTGTTCTTCAATGAAATTAAAATTACTTGTTTTTTATTCGACAATAACTTTACTCGTCCCTTTGATATTCCAAAATATCACCTGCTTCGCAATCAAGAACATCACAAATGGCGGCGAGGGTGGAAAAGCGTATCGCATTAACCTTGTTGTTCTTGATTTTAGAAAGATTAACATTTGAAATACCCACTTTTTCGGCAAGCTCGTTGAGTGAGATTTTTCGTTCAACCATCATTCTGTCAAGTCGCAGTACTATGTGTCCCATATTTAAGTTACCTCCTTACAGTAAGCCGTCAACTTCGTTTTGAAGCTTGTTTCCGTAGCTAAAAACGTAGGAAAGGTAAAGAATAACTAAGCCTACAAATAAGCTTTGGAAGCCCATACTGATTTCCACAGCCTCCGTTCCAATGGCTATTTTTGTGATAATAACAACAATAGAACTGATAAGGTTTCTTGAAATCAAGAAAATACCGATTTCCCTAACCATACGGGTGATATCCTTTTGGAATACGGATTCACCGTCTGCGAAAGATGAACAAACGGTTTTACAGATTAAATAAATATTTCTGAAAACCATAGCCATAAGTGAACCTGAAAAAATCATTACGATACTAAAAACAGTAATTGCCTGCGGTTCAAAATTTCCACCGTTTACTAAATCGAATGTCATAGTAAAGCTGCCCATGCTCAAAACCTCATAGCTTTTTGAGCCTTCGGAAATAACAGTGTTTACTGCATCTTGCGGCGAAATGAGGGATGCCGCAAGAAAAATTACTCCGACCACAGTAAGCACCCAGTGTGCAATTTCAAAAATTTTTGAGAGTACAAGAACGACTTTGTTTAAATTTTTCATAATAAATCCTCCAAATAATGTCCGTGAATTCAATTTTTGTGTTAATTGAATTTGATTTTTCCGAGATATGTAAATATATCCCCGAAATGTTTTTTATTTCTATCTTGCCGGCTTCGATGATTAAAGTATAG
>JBGVDU010000307.1:0-2538 GCA_045119555.1 Acutalibacteraceae bacterium
GTGATGCTCACAATCACCTACTGAGCATTTGATACTGTGGTTAGCATTCATGTTCATGGCTAAACTTCCTTTATATTGAATTCAGCACCGCTTCGATACCATTTTATCGAATATAAATCAAGCAAATACAAAGCAAGAATATTCGCATAAATATCGTTCAAAACCGTTCACTCCAAGATTTTTACCTTGAAGCCGTATATCGAATAAGCGAATAAGAAAATTGCTTAAATAACAACTTTTTTCAAACAAGCTATTCGTCACTTCGGTTTTCGGTGCTATGTTAATATTGTGTCTTAAAAATAAAAAAATATTCAAAAACAACTCGTTCACATTAGGTAAATTTTTGCATATTTTAAAATAGAGGTGATAATAAAATGGAATACGTTGAATACACATTTGTGCTTTTCCTTTCGCTTGTCGGAGCTGTCAGTTTAATAAAATCGGCAGTTCTTTCGCTTTGCAAGGATAACGGCAGGCATTATAAAATTGTAATTCCGCTGGACGACAACTGCGAAAATCCCGAAACGATTATACGCAATGCCGCCACTTACTTAGAGTGGTCAGACAAAAAACGCTATTCGGGAATTTACTGCATTTACAAGGGCAGAAATACCGAATCCAAGGCAATTTGCAGACGTGTCTGCGATGATTATGCTTATACGGAATATTTTGACATAAATAATTTTGAAAAAAACATCTTTTTTGATGAATAACCGATAGTTTTGTGGTATAATGAAAAGGTATAAATTTTTCAAATTTGAGGGTTGTATAAATGAACAGCAACACTACTTACGAGGTTACGGGTTTAATAGATGACATCGTATTCAGAAACGAAACAAACGGATACACCGTGCTTAATATAGATACCGGCGATGAACTTGTCTGTGCGGTGGGAATAATGCCCGGTATAGATGTGGGTGACGAAATCAAGGCAACGGGCGTTTTTAAAAATCACCCAACCTACGGTGAACAGCTTTCGGTAAGCTTTTTTGAAAGATGTGCCCCGAAATCAAGCTCTGCAATTTTAAAATATCTTTCAAGCCGTGCAATTAAGGGAATCGGGCCTACTACGGCGAGGAGAATCGTTGAAGAATTCGGAGAAAAATCGCTTGAGGTTATCGAAAATTCTCCCGAGCTTTTGACACGAATTAAGGGCATTACAAGGGAAAAGGCTCAAAAAATGAGCGATGATCTCAAGAAAACCTTTGGCTTCAGAGAACTTTTAATCTATCTTGAAAAATACGGAATCACGCCCGAAGAGGCTGTAAGAATTTGGAAGCATCTCGGAATACAGGCCGAAAAGCTGATTGAAGAAAATCCTTACATTCTCTGCGAGGACGGTATCGGAATCAGCTTTCAGCGTGCGGATAAAATTGCAATAATGCAGGAAAAATCCACCGACAGCGTTTCCCGAACAAGAGCGGCTATCGTACATATTTTAAATCACAACAAAAACAACGGCCATACATGCCTTCCAAAGGATAAGCTTGCCGAAACGTGCGTTACATTTACGGGAATTGCCCGTGAACAGATTGACAGCGTTTTGGAAGAGATGATTACAGATGCCACTCTTTTTAACGATTTCAGAAACAGCGACAACAAGGATTTTATATATCTGCCTGTTTACCACCGTGCGGAAACGTATGCCGCCGCAAGACTTCAAATGCTTTTGAGATTTCCTCCCCAAGTTATAAGCGATATCGAAGGAAAAATCAAAGCCATTGAGGACAGTGAAAATATCAAATATGCCGACCTTCAAAAAGAAGCAATTTCAAAGGCACTTACAAAGGGTATTCTTATCCTCACGGGCGGACCGGGTACAGGTAAAACAACCACACTGAATGCGATTATCAAAATCCTCAAGGACAACGGCGAAAAGGTATATCTTGCCGCACCGACAGGCAGAGCGGCTCAGCGTATGAGCGAGCTTACAGGGTGCGAGGCGAAAACCATACACAGACTTCTTGAGGTTGAATGGACAGCAAACGACAAGCCTGTTTTCAAGCGAAACGAGCAGAACACTCTAAGCTGTGACGCTCTTATTTTGGACGAGGTTTCCATGATTGATTCCCTGCTGCTCGACAGCGTTATGAGAGCCTTTCCCCTCGGCTGTCGTTTGATTTTGGTAGGCGACAGCGACCAGCTTCCAAGCGTTGGTGCGGGAAATGTTCTCGGTGACTTAATCGCCTCGGGAATTTTGCCGACGGTTACGCTCAATGAGATTTTCAGACAGTCCATGCAAAGTCTTATAGTTACGAATGCCCACAAAATCAACAAGGGCGAAATGCCTGTAATTGACGTTAAAACGAACGATTTTTTCTTTTTGAAATGCACCTCCCCTGCCGTAATGACCGAAACAATTATTGAGCTGTGCAAAACAAGACTTCCCCGAACCTACGGCTATTCGCCTACGGAGGATATTCAGGTTTTATCACCCTCCAGAAAGGGAGATTTAGGCACAGCAGAGCTTAACAAGGCATTGCAGAATGCAATAAATCCACCCGATTCGCAGAAGAAGGAAATTATCATAAACCAACG
>JBGVDU010000308.1:0-5384 GCA_045119555.1 Acutalibacteraceae bacterium
GCAGCTGTGCAAAAGCAATGTCGGAGTTTTTTCGGAATTTTCACTGAAATATGAAATTTCTTTTTCAAGTTCCTTTTGATAATTAATCTTATTCATCTGTTGTCACCAAACGGAAAATATCTTTCGGCTTCTTTGCAATAAATCTTGCACCTGCGTTTGTAAGCTCTTCGGGACCTCTAAATCCCCATTCCACGCCGCAGAAGGCTACGCCTGCATTGCTTGCGGTAATAACGTCAACGTCGCTGTCGCCTATGTAAAGACACTTTTCCTTCGTACAGCCAAGCTGTTCAAGCATTGCAAACAGGGAATCGGGAGCGGGTTTAATTGGGTATTCTTCTTTCTTTCCCCAAACTAAGTCAAAATCATTCTCTTCAAAGAGTGTGTATGCAATTCTTTTTGCAAATTCATCTGCTTTGTTTGAAAGCACACAAATCTTTACATTGTTATCCTTTAAATCTTTAATAAGGCTCGGAATACCGTCGTAGGGAAGAGTTTTTTCCAAGCATTTTTCATTATATAACATATTGAATGCTTTATATACCGATGTGAATAATTCCTCATCGGCAGCTTTTTCACCCATGCACCTTTTAATTAGATTTTTAATACCGCTTCCGACAAAGACTTTGTATGACTTGAGCGGGTGGGGTGGCAGAGAGTGCAGTTCAAGTGCTTCGTTGCAGCAGTCGGCAAGGTCGGTAAGGCTGTTGATAAGTGTTCCGTCCAAATCGAACACGCATACATCAAAATTATTCATTTCTGTTATCTTCTTTCTTTATTATATTTTTCTTTAAAACTTTTTCTAATAACTATGTTATTTTGTCATCAAAATTGCTCTTACGGGGGCGGCTTCAAGTTTGCCAAGCTTTAGCGGGAAGGCACTAAGTATATAGGTGCCGTCTTTTACATCGTCAAGGCAAACATTTTCTAAAATCAAAGTTCCCTTTGACAGCAGTTCCTTGTGCACGGCCTCCTCCTGTTCGGGAAACGAGATTGATACGGAGTCTATTCCCACTAAGATTATACCGTTTTCGGTGAGCACTCTTGCGGCACTCAGCTCCAATGATGCGTTGCCTTTTCCGTGTATAAGCAGTCTTTTTCTGCAATAGGGCAGAAGCTTGTCCATATCCTCGCCTGTTAGAGTTCCGCTGATTGATACGACCGTACAAGGGCCGTAGCACTTTTCAAGACTGCATTTATCTATGCTTTCTCCGTCGGAAAAGTAATGGAGCGGTGCGTCCAGATGAGTTCCTGTGTGCGGTGTCATACCTATAACAGACAGATTATATTCGTCACCGTTATTTATGCTTTTAAACCACTTGCGTTTTGGCTTCGGGTCATCTTCGTAGTTGGGAGCGGAAAATGCTTCCCTCGAAATGTCAATTATTTTCATAAATCATTCCTCCGAAAGCTTTGTAACCTGAGTAAAGTCGATAGCTTCGCCCGTTGAACTGAATACGGCACCGCTTACTTTATCGGTTGTTGCAAAATATCTACTCTCATAGTATAACGGATAAAGGTACCCGTAGTCAATAAGATAACTTTCGGCATTAGCAAGAGCATCAATCGCTTCACTTCCGTTGCTTGACAATGCTTGATCTATAAAATCGTTGTACGTCGGATAATTCAAGTTGATATAATTGTCGGCTGAATCTGTTGTGAATTTAGAAAGAAACTCCATCGGCGAATCCACTGCAGTGTTGAGTGGAGCGATAGCAATTTCGTAATCACCGCTTTTTATCTTTGTTTCAAGCTCATCTCTGGAAAGAGGCTGTTTGTTAAAGTAACAGGTTGAGTTTTCGTTCCACTTTTCGATTATAGAGGTGACGATTTCGGAGGAGGTGTCATCGTCAAGATAAATAATTGTGTAGGAGGATTTGAGTTCAATTCCTTTTTCCGTAAGCTCTTCAACGGCTTTGTTGAACATAGCAGAAACATTGTCGGACTGTTCAAGAGAAAATTCTCCAACCGTTTCACGATAATTTTGACCTGCGAACGTAACATTATCGGCAATAAGCTGAGAGGTTTTAACGTAGCTGTCGGGAGCATCGGAGAGAAGTGTTTCTCTGTCAAGAGAAGAAAACAGCGAAACTCTGAGCTTTGCGTTTTTAAATGCCATAATTTCGGTGTTATAGCAAATGCCCCAAAGTGTATTTGTTGAGGTTGTAATGTTAAAATTATTCTCTTCGGCTTCGGAAAGCTGATTTCCGTATATTTCGGCAAGATCAATTTCTTCGTTTTTTATTGATGCAATAGGGTCTTCAGGACGTGAGCCGAAATTAAAGTTTACGCCGAGGGGGATTGCTTCATTTGCGGCGGAATAATTTTCACTGCGTCTTATATAGATGTATTTATCGTGATCCCAGCCGTAGTTTTCTCTGATTTGAAAAGGACCGTTTGTAATAATAAGGTCGTAATCCTTGCCGTATTTGCCCTTGGTGGTGTTGAAAAATTCCTCGTTGCAGGGCATGGCAATCGGTTTTGTAAGTACGGTTAAAAGCTGGTCGGTTTCGTATTCGAGTTCGATTTTTAATGTGTGTGGGTCAACGGCGGTTACGCCAAACTCATCGGCGGTTGCTTCACCATTATAAAAAGCTGAAGCGTTTTTTATAATAAAAAGGTCGGCTGCGTTTTCGGCTTTTGTTTCGGGGGAAAGGGCACGAGTTAAGCCGAAAACAAAGTCACTCGCCGTAACGGGTGTACCGTTGCTCCATTTTGTATCTTCGTAAAGGTGAAAGGTGTACGTCAAGCCGTCCTCGGAGATATCCCAATCCTTAGCGATACCACTCTTAATGCTTCCGTCCGAGGCTTCTCTTACCAGTCCTTCAAAGGTATTATTGATAACCATAACGGACGAATAATCTGTTGCAATTTGAGGGTCGAGTGTTAGCGGGTCGGAGGTTAAAGTGAAATTTAGAATTTCGTCCTCCGGGTGAGGAGTGCTGTCCGTACATGCGGAAAACAGAACGGTCAGCAGGCAGAGCAGAATTATTAGACATCTTTTTATTTTCATTAATTATAGCACGTCCTTTGCGTTTGTGATGTTTGTGTGAAGTCGAATTTTGAGAAATATTCGATGAATCTATTATATCAAATTAAATGGTAATAATCAACAAAATAATATATGAACTTTTATAAAATTTAACTGCTTGTCGTTAAAAATTTGTATAAATAAAAAACATTTTTGATAATTTCTATTGCATTTGTTAAAGTTTGGGTGTACAATGTTATTCAACTAAGGATTTGTCTGCCTTAGAAAATTTTGACCGACTAAAATCATTAAGGAGGAAAAAGACAATGGGAAAAAACTTTCGCAAGATTGTTAGTTTGGTACTTTCAATCTTAATGGTTGCTTCTATGGCTATGGTTGGCGGTTCTGCGGCAACTGCACCGGTTGAAAGCAACGAAGCTATCCAGGTTGGAGATATGCTCTATTTCCAATTCCCTGACGAATGGGCTGAGTACGAAGGCCAGACAGTAAGCTGTCACCTTTGGGACGGTGTAACCGGCGAAAACTACGGCGGCACTAACATGTGGGGTGGCAAAAAAGAAAGATGTAAATTTGATGAGGAATTGGGCCTTTGGGGCTTCGAGGTTAAGAATGAGGGTAACTGGGATATGGCTATCTTCTACGTTAACGGCGGTCCTCAGACACATGACCTTTCTTTCACAAGAGCTAACTGCACAGCTGACGATTATGCTTATTTGACAGGTGAGCTGATTATGAACTCTGTTGATAACGAAAAGTACAACTGGGAAGCTAAGTGGCTTTCAGACGGCGACGATGTTACAACAGATTCAGAAACAGTAATTGAAACTCCTGTTGATCCCGATACAGATACAGAGGAGCCTGTTGACACAGATGCTGATGATACAGACGTAGAAGTTCCTGTAGAAACATCTGATGATCCTGTAAACACAGGTGATGTTGCAGAGAAGGTTTACTCTCTTGCAGGTGCATTCAACGGCTGGAGTGAAACAGACGAGGCTACTGAGCTTGTTCTCAATGAAGCAACAGGTCTTTACGAAGCAAGCCTTGAGCTCACAGCAGGTTCTTATGAGTACAAGGTAGTTGTAAATCACAGCTGGGATGAGTGCTACGGCGACGGCGAAGCTAACCTCCTCGTAAGCGTAAGCGACACAGGCATGGTTACATTCGCATTTGATCCTGCTACAGCTACAACAACAGCTGACGGTGAGTTCGTTTATGTAATCACAGAGCACGTTTACAGAGCAGCAGGCGGAGCTGATTTCTTTGGTTCAGGCTGGGATCCGGCTGACGATAACAACAAGCTTGAGTACAACGAGGAAACAGGTCTTTATGAGAAATCATATTCCTACGAGGCAGCTGAAGGCGAAGTTGTTGAGTTCAAGGTAACTCGTGACGGTGCTACATGGTACGGCGTTGACGGCGGCAATGACAATGTTGTAATCGAATTCAATTTGGAAGGCAACTACACAGTTATCATTACATTTGATGCTGAAACAAATGTACCGAGTGTTTCTTGCGATTATACTGACGTAATTGATTCAGAAGAAACTGTTGATAATCCTGTAATCATTACAACAGATACAGATATCGTTATTACAACTGACACAGATATCACAATCACAACAGATACAGATATCGTAGTTGGTTCTTACCTCTCCGGTGACGTTGACGGTAACGGCGAGATTAGCTCTTTGGACGCTCTCTTGGTTCAGAGACATGTAATCGGTTACGGCAGCTTTACAGAAGAGCAGTACAGAGCAGCTGATATTATGGGTAACTATGCTAAGGGCGAAGAGATTACTTCTATCGAGGCATTGATGATTCTCAGACATATTGTAGGTTACTCCTCTCCTGCTGATGCTGTAAATCCTGTTAATTCTGTAATCGAAATCATTGAAAGCACAGATACAGATATCACAATTACAACAGACACAGATATTACAATCACAACAGATACAGACATCGTTGTTGGTACTGATACAGACGTAGAAACAAGCGACGTTCCAAGTGATACAGATGTAGTAGATACTGACGATACAGACGTTGTAAACACAGACACAGATGATACTGATGTTATCAGCTCTGACGTAGAGTCCGATACAGATGTAGAAACAAACGATACACCTGATTCAGCTGTATATTCACTTGCAGGTGCATTCAATGGCTGGAGTGAAAAGGACGAAGCTACTGAGCTCGTTTACAATCCTGAGACAGGTCTTTATGAGATCACAATTTCTCTTGCCGCAGGCTCTTATGAGTTCAAGGTTGTTGTAAATCATTCTTGGGATGAGTGCTACGGTCTTGCAGACGGTTCTAACGTTCTCGTTAGTGTAAGCAATGACGGTGAAGTTACAATTACCTTCAATGCAGATACTAAGGAAATCAACTTCTTTGG
>JBGVDU010000309.1:0-3262 GCA_045119555.1 Acutalibacteraceae bacterium
AATTAGGCGGACTTTTGTCTGTCTAATTTAGTCCTTTGCCGCTCGCTCTGGGTGAAGCCCTACGGGCTTCAAGTCGCTCGCTTTCATCTCGGCGACCTTACGACCGCCTTTGTTTATTTTTTATTATTTTTGCCGTGAAACATCACTCTATTTAAGTTTCGCTCATGCTTTAGGGCGTATCTGAAAATTCCTGACAGTCAATCATTTTTCCCAATTCGGGTGATGTGATTCGTCAAGAATATTCAGAATACGTCAGTATTCCTCCACTTTTTTCCTTGTATTCCCCTCGACTTTGACAAGAATCTGTGCATTATTACGTTTTTCTTATTGTTGCTTCTTTTTATTGCAATTCGCAAAAAAGTTTGATACAATATTGATGATACCAAAAGCGGATCGGAATTAAAAATAAGTTCTGCTTTGAAGAAAAATTTTGGAGGAATTTAAAATGAAATTATTTAAACATTCACGCATAATGCTTCTTACAGCAGCATGTATGATGGCTTTGGTTTTAGCAGCTTGTGGTAGCTCGGAAGAGGCAGAACAAGGAACATCTAATACTGATACAACATCAGTATCAGACGTTGCAACCACATCTGAAACATCAGAAACATCATCAGTATCAGATGTTTCAGACGCAGAGGACACAGCAACAGTATCTGATGTTGCAGATGCAGAGGACACAACAACAGACACTGAAGCAACGGATACAACAACGGCATCAGATGTTTCAGCCGCAGAAGACACAACAACAGACACTGAAGCAGTGGACACAACATCCGGTGAAGCTTCAAGTGATGCAGCAACAATCACAAAAGATGAAGCAATTAACATGGTTAAGGCAGAAATGGGAGAAGATTACAGCTATATTCCTGCCGATGAACTTGAGGAGAAAGACGGCGACCAGTATTATGTAATTTATGTTAAGAAGCTTTTAGAGCAAGGCACTTTGACAACAATATCTACATATATGGTAAAAACTGATGGTTCAGTATTATTTGATAAAGAGGCAGTGAATTATACAGGTGAATATGTTAGAACCGGTGAGGTTGGAGAAGTGACATTTGTTGTTTCAGAAGACGGTACTTTTGAGATGATTACAACAGGTGAAGTGAATCAGGTAGTTAGCGGACTTTACAAACCAGGAATTACTGATAGTGCAAGTGTTGTTAAATTATTATTGCATCCAAATAAGAATGTTGTAGATGGTGAGGAAAAAGAAGTCGTAGAAAACTCAGAAGGTACAGCAGTGATCGAAGGCAATACACTTACGTTATCAATGCAAAGTCAAGATTCAGTATTTACAAAAAAGTAATTCATTGATAAAATAAATAATTTATAAATGCCCTCAAGGAGTAAGAACTATACCGTTTTACTTTTTGGGGGCATTGCTTATAACGGTGAGAAGGCTAAAGCATTTAAAGATGACTAAAAAAGTAGAGTATGTAAAAAGTACATACTCTACTTTTTATAATTAAATATTTGCAAAAACTTCGCCTAAGCTCTTGTTGATTACCAAATCTGCCCGATTGTCAAAGGATGTGGAATCTCTGTTGATGAGCACCATGTTTCTTCCTCTGAAATAATTGATATATCCACTTGCCGGGTAAACCGTGAGGGATGTTCCTGCTATAATCAGCATATCGGCATTGGAAATTGCTCTGACTGCATTTTTTACCGTTTCATCGTCAAGCGGCTCTTCGTAAAGAACCACATCGGGCTTTACCACCCCACCGCAGTCGCAGTAGGGTATGCTTTCACTGCTGAAAACATACTCCGCACTATGGAATTTACGGCATTTCATGCAGTAGTTCCTCAAAACACTGCCGTGCAGCTCATAGACAGTTTTTGAGCCTGCCTTTTGGTGCAAACCGTCGATATTCTGAGTGATAACCGCTTTCAGCTTACCCTTTTCTTCAAGCTCTGCCAGTTTATAATGCGTTATGTTCGGCTCATATTTCAGTGAATTCATCTTGTCCTTGTAGAACTTATAAAACTCATCCGTTTTCTTCATAAAGAATGTATGACTGAGAATTGCCTCTGGCGGATATTTATATTTTTGATTATACAAGCCGTCTTTGCTTCTGAAATCGGGTATTCCGCTTTCGGTGGAAACACCTGCACCGCCAAAGAAAACTATATTATCGCTTTCCCCTATCATTTCCTTGAATTTTTCAATTTTTTCGTCCATATAAAAACCTCATTTTATACTACTGCACAACATATTCAGATTCCTCTGCGGCTATGTACTCATAAGTTAATTTTGAAATATCAACAATAACATCAATCTGCTCTTGATAAGCCCAAACACCGTCTGACATTACTGAAATTATGTACGGATATTTTGTAAATACTATCGCAGAATCATTTTGAACATCGTCAAGCTCACCCGTTTTATTGGCAGTTCTCACAGAATCGGGAACACCCTCGGGAATTTTTAAGGTTCTCGTTTGAGCGGATAAATAATCAAGCATTTCTTTTGAATGTTCAAACTTACCCTCGTACATCATTTGCAAAATTTTTGCACTGTCCTCGGTTGTGGTGTAATTGTCGCTGTAAATGTTATCGTCACCCATCATTCTGTCCATTGATGTATTCTCAAAGCCGTATTTTTCACAAAAGGCATTAACAACTGCTCTGCCCTCTGCGTTGTCACCTCGGCCAAGCATACAAACAAGCAAATCCGTTGCTTCGTTATCGCTTATTGTTATCATGCTCTCAATTAAGCCGTCAACATCATTATAAGGGTACGCCTCTTTAATCTCGTCATACTGCTCATAAACAGCACCCATAACAAAAAGCTTAATTACACTCGCAGCCTGCATTTTCTGCTGATTGATGCTGATTGTATCACCTGTTTTCGGTATGGTTATGTAAACGGACCACTCTCCGCCTGCCTCGTTTTGAATATCCGAAATAATCGCTTCAATATCGGGTTGAAGAGCGGTTAAATCAATGGAATCTTCACTGCTCACCTCGTCAGCTTCAGCATTGATTTCCAAATCCAGCTCCGTAATATCCTCATTTTCGGAAACAGTTTGACTGTCGGAATCATTGCGGCTATCCTTCTCGGATAAAACCGTTACAGTGGCAACCGAAACAGAAGCAACAGCCAAAACAGCCAGACAACCAATTAACGCATACACGGTATTTCTTTTTCTTCTTTTCTTTTTACTCACAATAAAATCTCCTTATTACTTCAAATAGCATAATACCCAAAAATGTGCGTACCCAAAATCGCACTTAGAAACCCAATCTATTATAA
>JBGVDU010000310.1:0-4363 GCA_045119555.1 Acutalibacteraceae bacterium
TGATATCATACTTTACAAAGCCGTTTGCAACAGCAATTTTCTCAGCCTTTGCAACTGCCTCACGTTCGATTTTGCCCTCATCAATAAATTCCTTATAGCCTACGCAAAATTCATCGGCAGCAGCGATTATTTCCTTGTCAAGCTCCAAAGCACCGCTCGGCTTCTTCTTGGTAAGCTTTTCTTTAAGCTGAGCCGCTGCTGATTTTTCTTCTTTATTAGACATATTTCTCAATCCTTTCCGAATTATATATTAATTTATTATGGTTTAGTTATTTACAACAAATTCATTATAGCACATTTATATGCTTTTGAAAACATCAAAAAAATGAATAAGTTCAATATTTTCTGTAAAAAAGAAAAGTACAGGCATTAAGACCTGTACTTTATAAAAATTATCCAATAAAAATCAGTTCAGAATATATACACAAAGCTCTTGTCTGCCGAACGCATTACAAGCCTCTTCGGACTCCATATACAAATCAGCTACAATATCTCCTGCCATACAAGCTCCGCCTGTATCCTCCGCAACAGCATATCCGTAAACATAGCTGCCGTCGGCTGAGCAGATATAAAGTCTTGAGCCGTAAGGAATAACATTTGGATTTACCGCAACTGTACCGTACTTCGGAGCAGTGCCCGTTGAAGTAATTCCGCCCGGCTCATAGTATGCCGTGCAATTACCGATAAGTACCGTTGAGTAGGAAAGCGAATTTCCTGCGGAATCAATTACAGTACCGAAAGATGAATTTGTTGTTGTATTCTCAAAATCGGCAAAAACAGATTCGCTCTCTTCAACAGCTCTCGGTGTAGCTGTCGTTGTAACAGTTGTTTCTTCCTTCTCTTCAAGTGTGCCTATAAGAATGATTCTATCAACAGGCTTTTTCAAAACCTGTCTTGAAACCTCTTTGCTCTCTGCTAATTCACCGTTTACATATTTCTCTTCAACGGTAATTTCAAGAACGCCTTCCTTGCCCTCCTGCTTAACCTTCTGCTGTCCGACAGGAAGTGTATTGCAGGCCTCTTCAATGATTGTAGGCTCGATTGGCTCTTTTTCGTAAGTAGTTTTGTACTCTACTCTGTCAACATTAATTCTCATGCCGTCTGTGACGTCAGAGCTAACGTCAACATTTACATTGTCGTCCTCGGAAAGCTGGTAGCCGACATAGTCAAGTGCATCGCCAACCTTGCCCTGCGGAACATAGACAATATTTGTTGTGCCGTCACATGTAAGATAAATCTTTACACCTCTTTCAACCTCGATTACCATATCCTCCTCGAGCTCGGTGCTAAGTGACGGGGTAATAAAATCGTTTGCAGAAAAATTGATTTCTGCCATCTCTAATGCGTCAGCAACGGTGCCTGCCGTTACATCTACAAATCTTGCACCGCCGTCAACGGAAATCTTTACGGAAAAAGCACGGATAATATCAATATCTATACTCTCGCTTGATTCCTCTGTTACGACAGCTTTATCATAATAGCTTAGTTCAAGTCCTGCCTGTTCAATAATATCGCTTGTGTCTGTATCGGCTGTTGTAACGGTGTATGTATCTTCACCGTCGGTAATATATGCAACCTTACTTACAGACGCAGCCGACATCATCGAGAGAGCGGCAACAATACCAACTACTGAAACGGCAGTAAACTTCTTAAATGTGGATAATCCTGAACCTTTCTCTTGGCTGGCAGAATGTCTGCCTTGCTTATGGGAACTATTCATTGTTTTCTCCTTTTTACGTCATAATATTTAGATAGCTTCCTTTGTCCGATGTAATTAAGCCTTGCTTGCCGATGTAACAACCCCAACAAAACGGCAATTAAAGCGTCTTACGACATACTATCATAATATATTTCGCACCACGGACGTTATTATAACCTTTTATTTTCGTCACGTCAAATAAATTACAACGTTGTTATTTGTGCAAAACCGACAAATATAAATGTTGAAAAAGATAAATCGCCCCTTTGAAAATTGACTTTTCGGCAAAGTGCCGCAAAAAATACTGTGCAATTTGTAGAAAGTGATAGAGTTACAAAGTGTAACAATTAATTTCACTGTTGATAAATTGAATAATTATACGATATTTATGAATATAAAATCGTCTGAAAATCCCAAATTCACACGATTATATATAATTCTGTCAAATTTCAAAAATGTTTATAATTAATATTTATACACCTTGATATTCATAAAAATTTCCAAATACGAATAAAAACAAGAATATTTTTTCACTGAATCTACATATCTTGTGTGTTTTTCAATGAAATTCACGGTAAATAAATAGGGTATTATTAGTTATATTACATATCCACCCCTCTGCTTAGTTACATTCATCATAACAAAAATGTAATCAGAAAATCCATTTTGCCAAAAAAACGTAATATACACAGCCGTTTGTATATTTGAATTTTACTTTTCCGTGTCAGCCTCAGCCATTGTGTACACTCCGTTTTTTGCGTTATTAAGCTCACGCTTCATCGAATATTTCATTTTTGTAGCCATACCGCCACGGATATGCCTTTGTGCCTTATTTGTTTGCATAACCTTGTCAACCCTTTGGAACAGTAAAAAATCTATATCCTTTAGACGACATGTTATATCCTTATGTACAGTCGATTTTGAAACACCGAATTTCTTTGCGGCACTCCTAACTGTACATTCCGTATCTACTATATAATTGCCAATGTCAATAGCTCTTTGTTCAACTGCATCGTTCACAATAACTCCTCCGAATGCAATATTATTAACTCAGCCTGTTAATACTTACCACCGTTTAAAGGCAAATAAAGCTTCAAGCAAGAAATTACAACGCCAAATTGCAGATTTATCACCGAAGTTTTATCCTTTGCTTTATCGGTATTAAGTATAAGCTAAAGCGGATTGTTAATGTATATGAGGCAGTTTATTAAATCATTCTAAGCGGCATGCTAAAATAATCGCCTCCTGTTACCCGTAATGAAATATCATCATTAGAAAATTCAGCCTAAAAAAAGAACGGACAGAAAACCCGTCCGTTCCGAAATATTTGTTTTATATGTGTTTGGTATCAATTAAGCCTTATGCCACTTAATACCCTGTGGTGTATCCTCAAGAACAATGTTCATAGCCTTGAGCTGATCTCTGATTTTATCGGCGGTTGCCCAGTCCTTATTTTTTCTTGCCTCTGTTCTCTCTGCAATCAGCTTTTCAACCTCCGCATCAAGAGAATTATCTGCATCAACGTAAACAAGACCGAGTACATCTGTAAGCTCCTTGAAAATATCGTTGGAAGCATTTACAAGTGCCAAGGACGGCTCATTTGCCATAGCTGTGTTGATATCTCTTACAAGCTCAAACAATACCGAGATTGCGTCAGCCGTGTTCAAATCATCGTCCATATCTTCAATGAACTTTTCTCTGTACGCATTGTATTTCTCAACAACTGCATTTTCACTCTCTTTAAGCTCTCCCGCAGCTTTATCGAGCATAAATCTGATATTGTCACGGCAGTTATAAAGTCTTTCAAGAGCCGCTTTGCACTGCTCAATGATATCAATACTGTAATTGATAGGACTTCTGTAATGGGAAGAAAGCATTAAATATCTGATAGGCTCATAGCCGTACTTAGCGGCAACGTCACGGGTTGTAAAGAAATTGCCCTTAGACTTAGACATTTTTTGATTGTCTACATTAATATAGCCGTTGTGCATCCAATAATTTGCAAACGGAACGCCGTTGCAGCACTCGCTCTGTGCAATTTCGTTCTCATGGTGAGGGAATACCAAGTCCTGACCGCCGCAGTGCATATCTATCGTTTCACCGAGGTAGCGTCTTGCCATAGCGGAGCACTCGATGTGCCAGCCCGGTCTGCCGTTGCTCCACGGTGACTCCCAGTAAGGCTCACCCGGCTTTGCAGCCTTCCAAACTGTGAAATCCATCGGATCCTCCTTCATTTCACCCAAGGCTATTCTCGCACCTGCCTTCAAATCGTCAAGCGGCTGATGACTGAGCTTGCCGTACTCGTTAAATTTATTTGTTCTAAAATAAACATCGCCGTTTTTCGCACGGTAAGCATAACCCTTTTCCACAAGAGTAGAAATAATATTGATAATTTCATCCATATTTTCGGTTGCTCTCGGGTGCACGGTAGCTTCTCTTACATTCAGTCCCTCTGCGTCAATCTTATATTCCTTAATATATTTTTCGGAAACGGTAAGATAGTCTGTTCCTTCCTCATTGGCACGCTTGATAATGTTATCGTCAATATCGGTAAAGTTCTGAACATAGGTTACTTTGTTTCCTCTGTATTCAAGATATCTTCTTAAAACGTCAAATACGCAAATCGGACGTGAATTACCGATATGAATTAAATTATAAACAGTG
>JBGVDU010000311.1:0-1448 GCA_045119555.1 Acutalibacteraceae bacterium
TTGCAATGCCTATTATCGAAGAAATTATGCTGATTGCGTTGATTCCCGATCCCGTTGTGTTTGCGGCAGAGCCGTAGCCGCATAAGAAGCCAACAAGAGAACCGAGAACAAGTATGCCCTCCATAACATTTTCGGAAAGCATTGTTGCGGTAAATTTCGCACCGACTATTTTTATGGGCGAAATAGGCAGCGGTAATAGGTAGTCCAAATCGCTCGAAAAATAAAATACGCTCAAAATTACGTTAAAGCCAAACACAAGGGAAAACGCCGAAACTATATGAAGCATAATCGTCAAGCCTGACGGAATAACATTTGCCGCCCCATAGCCTGCAAGGGCAGTCGTTAAAGCGTAAACGATAAAACCGACAAAAACGGCAACAGGGAAGAAAATGAGCAGAAATACGATTGCCGACATTACAGAAATGAATTTTTTGCTTTTCATTTTCTCATCGGTACTCGGCTCAACGGAAGAAGATGTAATTTTTATAAGCTGAAGAAATACTTTCATATTTTCACCGCCCGTCATTTCTTCTCGGTAAGAGCAAGGAAGATGTCTTCCAAATTCTTATCCTTGTTTTTCTTCTCAAGCTCTGCAAGTGTTCCGTCGTAAAGCTTATGTCCTTTTTTTATGATAACAACCTTATCGCAAAGCTTTTCCGCAACCTCCAAAACGTGTGTGGAGAAGAAAACGCTTTTGCCGCTTTTGGTATGCTCTCTCATCATATTTTTAAGCTCGAATGCCGATTTCGGGTCCAAGCCTGTCATCGGTTCGTCAAGAATCCAAACATCGGGCTTGTGAAGAAGAGCCGATATAACCATAAGCTTTTGACGCATACCGTGTGAGTAGCTGAGTATCTGAGAATTTAAAGCATTTGTAAGCTCGAAACGCTCCGCAAGCTCGCTGATTGTTTTCTTTCTTTCGTCAACGGGAACCTTGTACACGTCACCGATAAAGTTGAGAAATTCAATGCCCTTCAATCTCAGAAATACATCGGGACTGTCGGGAATATAGCCGATAGAAGCCTTAGCCTTGAGGGGTTCTTTCTTAACGTCAAAGCCGTTTACCTTAATAACACCGTTGTCGGGAACAAGTACACCGGACAAAAGCTTAATCGTCGTTGTTTTGCCCGACCCGTTAGGTCCGATAAATCCTACAAGCTCACCCTTGCCTACTGTAAAAGAAACATCGTCAAGTGCCTTTACCGTACCGTTGTAGGTCTTGCTGACATTTTCAAATTTAATCATTTGTCACACCTCCGTGTAGAATCTGCATAAAATTTTAATTTCACCTAAAATTATACTATAATTAATGACAAATAGCAATGATTTGAACATTTTTTTAGCAATTTGTTTTCAATTATTTATATTATTGATTTTTTTCTTTACATACACTATAATACCTTTGCGAAAAATTCACATTAACATTTGTTAAGAATATTTGTGTACGT
>JBGVDU010000312.1:0-1695 GCA_045119555.1 Acutalibacteraceae bacterium
GAGGAATTTAAAAATGGCAAAATCAAAAAGTGCTTATATATGCTCGGAATGTGGCTATGAATCACCTAAATGGTACGGTAAATGCCCAGGCTGTGGCGAGTGGAATACAATGAACGAGGAGATTATAACTCCGACAGCTAAGGCAGTTGAACAAAAGGTGAGAGTTTCTTCGTCTTATTCAAAGCCACTTAAACTTGATGAAATAAATACAACGGACGAATTTCGTTACAAAACGGGAATAGGTGAGCTTGATAACGTCCTCGGAGGCGGTATTGTAAAGGGCTCGCTTGTGCTTATCGGCGGTGATCCCGGTATTGGAAAATCGACTATACTTTTGCAGGTGTGTCAGAATCTCGGCAATCAGATAAAGGTGCTTTACGTTTCAGGTGAGGAATCTCGCAGACAGATTAAGCTGAGAGCCGACCGCTTGGGAGTGACAAGCGAAATGCTTGTAATGACGGAAACAGATGTGGAGGTCATTGCGGAGCAGATAAAGTCAATCGAGCCGGATTTGGTAATTATAGATTCAATTCAGACGATGAACCTTACGCAAATCAGTTCGTCACCGGGAAGCGTTACGCAGGTTCGTGAATGTACAAATGTCCTTATGCGTACAGCGAAGGCATTGGAAATCCCTGTAATTGTGGTAGGCCATGTGAATAAGGACGGAGCAATCGCAGGACCGAAGGTGCTTGAACATATTGTAGATGCCGTGCTTTACTTCGAGGGCGATAAACAGCTTACATACAGAATTTTGAGAGCCGCTAAAAACCGTTTCGGCTCAACAAACGAAATCGGCGTCTTTGAAATGACAACAAAAGGCTTGCAGGAGGTTGTGAATCCATCTCTTATGCTCTTGTCAGGCCGCCCAATGGGAGTTTCGGGAACGTGTGTTGCGTGTACAATGGAGGGTTCAAGACCGATTTTGGCCGAGGTTCAGGCACTTGCCACCAATTCGGGTTACGGCACAGCCAGACGAATGTCAACAGGCTTTGACTACAACAGAATGGCTCTGCTCATCGCAGTTTTGGAGAAAAAAGCAGGCTACTATTTCTCGGGTGCGGATACATATATCAACGTAGTAGGCGGCTTTAGGCTGGACGAAAGAGCCGTAGATTTGTGCGTTGCAATGGCACTCGTCAGCAGTCTTAAAGATATCCCAATCCCCGATGATGTTATAGCCTTCGGCGAAATAGGCTTGGCAGGAGAAATCCGCTCCGTTTCGCAGGCGGAAAAGAGAATAAACGAGGCAGCAAGATTAGGCTTCAAACGCTGTATTCTGCCGTACTATAATTTGAAAAATCTCTCAAAGGATATTAACCCCGATATAGAACTTTTCGGAGTTCGCTCAGTAAGACAGGCGATTAAGATTATTTGCGAGTAACAGTAGGAAGAGAATAACGAGAAATTCCCGAAATGAATGCAGATTTCGGGGATAAAAACCGCTTACCGACCGAAAGAGCCTGTCGGTGTATTTATCATAAATTAGCGAAGAGTGTACAACAAAGAGGATAAAAGGATATATGTGCAAACTCATCAGATATATTTGAAATAAAAAACAAAAAATAAAAAATAAAAAATAAAAAAACAAAGGCGGTCGCAAGGTCGCCGAGAGTAAAGCGAGCGACTTGAAGCCCGTAGGGCTTCACCCAGAGCGAGCGGCAAAAGACTACGGTAGAAGAACCAAGTTCGCCT
>JBGVDU010000313.1:0-1399 GCA_045119555.1 Acutalibacteraceae bacterium
CCCAAAAAGCCTGCCAAGCAGCCTAAAAGAATCAATGCCGCAACGTAATTTACCAAAATCATAATCATCAAACCGATTGCAATTAAAGCAGAAACAACAAAGAATGACAATAGCATCAAAGCATTATTAAGACCAAAAAGCTGTTCACCTCGTACTGAATTTCCGATTACCGAGCAAGCCTCCGTCAGAAACAGGCTAATCAAGCTGTTTATTATAATAAGGGTAAATTTCTCGTTAATTACCTTTTGACGCGAAAAAGGCAATACATCACAATATTTATTCCAACGTGACTTAATATCCATCGACCATGCACCGAGTGAGACTTCCGCAATAAGCAGCATTGCAACCAATCCCAAAAGTATGGAATAGTATCCGAAGAAAGCCATTCCTGCGACAATTACCGTCAGCATGGTATATGTAATCATATTACCGCCCAAGGTATTAATATCTTTATAAAGTAAAGCTCGCATTTTGTCCTCCGCAGAAAGAAAATTATTTAATATTATTTCTTACTGTCATCAATAACATCACTGTCTTCCATAACTTCAAAGCTGGTGACGGAATCAATTTTTATAAACTTGACAAAGCTTTTCTTAGATTTTTCAACCTCCATTTTTATCCATTCCTCATCAACACCGAGAATTACAGCGACTGTTTCCACAAAATCGTCTGTTTTAATCTTGCATTTCTTACCTGTTAATTCCTCCAAAAGCTTAGACATAGTTTGATTCTCTCCTTTAATTTTTTTATTTAAAATTCTGATTTTACGCTCATGTGCTTTAACCTGACCCGGCAAAGACGAATGACTTGCCGCCATTATAAAGGCGATAAATCCAAAAAGAGCAAAGATTTCCATCTCAATTCCTCCTCTTTATCAGTTTCCTGCACCAATCCGTTGCACTTGTATTCGGTTAAGAATACAAATATGCTTATGTTTTCATGCTTCTCCGTTATTATATTGTTACGGCATTTATAACATTCAGCTTAAAATGTGATTCATTTCAATCCAAACCACTCTTTCCCTTGCCGCAATTAGTTTATAAAGCTTTATAACGGCGTTTTTTAATGAACATCAAAGTCAAGCCAAAAAGTTCACAAGCTATTCCGATTCCGCACAGGAAGCAGGCAATATTTTCATTTAATAAATTACTGTGCCTCAGCACATTGGCTGCCGAGGTCAATACAACACCTGCGGCTAAAAATTTTTTATTTCTGTCCACCTAAAATCCCCCTCTCGGTATGTAACAAATTTATTCGGCATTGCCCGTATTTTTTCTGTCCTTGTTATTCAAACAGCTAATAACACCAAATATAAAGAACAAAGACCAATACTTAAAATCATACGTTTTAAAAACAAACTCAAGCACTATACCAACCAAACTTGAAATCATCATCACAA
>JBGVDU010000314.1:0-3799 GCA_045119555.1 Acutalibacteraceae bacterium
TGGTTGATATGGAAAATCTGAATCTTTGGGTTTGCGAGCTTTGTGCCTGTGCCGTTACGGTTGTGCTTGCGGAAAATCTTTTGCCCGAGGGAAACGTCAGAAAAACAGTCTGTTTTGTTTTAGGCTTGATAGTTATAACAAGCTTTATGTCGCCCATAAAGAATTTCAGTCTGTCCGAGCTTGATTTGCAAACGGAAGAGGAAATTATTTCGGAAAATACCGACTGGCTGAACCGAACAACGGACGAGATGTTTAAGTCGAATGTTTCACTGCTTGTAAGCGATTGCCTTGAGGAAATGGGTGTTGAAGCAAAAAACATTGAGCTTTCCACGGATATTAACGAGGATAACTGCATATATATTGACAAGGTTAGAATAACGGTCACAGAGGAATATTCGGGCAGAATAGATGAAATTGTAAATACGGTTTATCAAAAACTCGGACTTGACACGGACGTAATTGTGCGGTAGAAGAAAGGAAAATGAAATTGGATATCAAAAAGCTTTTTAAAGATCTGTCTTCGGATAAGGTTAAACGCAATATAATAGTTGCTCTGGGGGCGGCAGGCATACTGCTGATTTTTCTTTCCGATTTCATACATACAGACAATACTCAGGCAGATACTCCAAGCGATGAGCCTCAGACAGAAAGCATTACGGCTGACAGCTACCGTGACCGCCTTGAAAGTGAGCTTGTGGAAATAGTTTCGCAGATAGACGGAGCAGGGGAGGTAAGAATTTTGATTACCATGGACAGTACAATCGAGGACGTTTATGCAGTTGAAAGAAATATATCCGAGCAAACGCAGTCATCCTCAGACGAAACTCAGGGCTCTGCCGAAAACGAGTACAGTGAGGAGAATATATATGTAACTGTGAAAAATAAGGACGGCAGTGAAGAGGCAGTTCTGCTAAAGCAGATTATGCCCAAGATAAGAGGCGTTCTCGTGGTGTGCGACGGCGGAGGAGATACCTTGGTAAAGGAAAAAATAACCCAATCCGTGGCAAGTGTGTTAAATATATCAAGCGGTAAGGTATATGTGACAAATTAGTGCAATAGTATGTGTTATTATAGAATTAAAATTTGAAAATAAAAAACGGAGGCACAATATGAAATTCGGTAAAAAAGAGTTAATTATGTCGGCACTTGTTGTATCTCTCGGAGCGGCAGTCTATGTAAATTGGCAGTTCGGTTCAAACTCAGAAAGCTTGAGTGTCAATTCAAGCAACGAAGATTTGGGTGTTGCACATTACGTTAACGCAAGTATTTCATCTTCCGAAGGCTCCGCTTCTTCAAATACCTCTTCATCTCAAAGCACCGACAAAACAAGCAGCGGTACAGCTTCAAAGGAAAATTCATCTAAGGATACAACAACAAGCAGTGACAAATCCTCAAGCTCAAAGGCATCGGTTTCAAATACCAAAGAATATTTCTCAAAGGTAAGGCTTGAACGTCAGCAAACGCAGGACGAACTGATTGAACTTGCTCAAGAAATAGTGGAAGCCACCGATTCAAGCGGCAAAAGCAGGGAAGAGGCGGTAAAACAGCTGAATGAAATGTCTGACATAATTCAGCAGCAGACAAACGTGGAAAATCTTATTATTGCCAAAGGCTTCGACGACTGTGTAGCATTTATCCAAAACGGAGAATGCAGTATTGTGGTAACGGGGCAAGAACTGAAATCCGATTTGCTTATAGCGATTAAAGATATAGTTATGGGTCAGACGGGTATTAATTTTGATAAAATCAGAGTAACACACATCTAATACCAAACACGAGGACGAATCCGATATTCGGTTGTCCTCGTGTTTTTTATTCGATAAGCCTCCTAATTTTCAGTTGCCCTTTTAACCTGCCTTTGTAAATTAAACAGGTATAATAAGTGGCAAAATTAAAGCTTTCATACTTCTTAAATCCCGTTTTTTCGAGAAATTGCAATATTTAAATTGTAATATAAGCGGTTTTTTAAGCAAAAAGTGTAAATTTATAAAAGTTATCTTTTAAATATTGACAGCGATATTTTTAATAGGTATAATGTTAGAGTAACATTTACAATATGTTCAAAATTTCATAACAAGTTGTTAATTATCTTAAAATTACAGTATTTTGGAGGTAAATGAAATGAATTTTTGTGTAAAGTGCGGTAATCAAATGAATGACGGTGACAATGTCTGCACAAAATGCGGTACTCCCGTAAACGGAGGTCGTGTTTCTTTGGGTAAGGACCCTCAGCCGGATATGAATAATCAGCAGGCACAGCCGAACATGAACAATCAGCAGTACCAGCAGACACAGCCTAATAAGGCAGGAAATGATTTATTGAATAAGATCCTTGCTCTTAACAATACACCCGATACTACCGCTCAGTATGATTCGGTTGATATTCAGAACAGCACTCTCATGGGCGTTCTTTCATATTTGAGCGTTCTTGTTCTTATTCCGATTTTCTGTGCCAAGAACTCTCCTTTTTCACAGTTCCACGCTAACCAGGGCTTGGTAATTTGCTTAATTGAGATTGCTTGGGGAATTATTTCATCTATCATTAAGTTGATTCTGCCTTTTGGCATTATTACATTCGTCTGTGGTCTTGTATCTCTTGTAACTATTGCAGTACAGATTATCGGTATTGTAAATGTTATACAAGGAAAGGCTAAAGAGCTTCCTGTTATCGGCGGTATCAGAATTCTTAAATAATCGACTTATTTATAAAAATTCACGGTAGCTTGCAATATGTAAGTTACCGTTTTTCTTTATTTTGATTAAGGAGTATGTTGCATGAATCTAACATTCGAACAAAGTCAGAGATATTCCAGACACCTAACCGTTGCGGAAATAGGTGAGGAGGGGCAGAAAAAACTGCTAAACGCAAAAGTTTTGGTTATAGGTGCAGGCGGCTTGGGCTCACCTGCGGCAATGTATTTGGCATCGGCAGGAGTGGGCACACTCGGAATTGTTGATAATGACGAGGTGGATTTATCCAATCTTCAAAGGCAAATAGTCCATCTTACAAGCGACTTAGGCAAGTCAAAAGCGGAATCTGCTAAGGAAACTCTTACTGCAATGAATCCCGATATTTGCGTAAATACTTACCGAGTAAGACTGACAAGCGAAAACATTATGCCGTTGATAGAGGAGTATGATTTTATTCTTGACTGTACCGACAATTTCCCTACCAAATTTTTAATAAACGACGCATGCGTAATGGCAAAAAAACCGTTTTGTCATGCAGGTGTAATCAGATTCGAGGGACAGGTGATGACATATCTTCCCGATAAGTCGCCGTGCTACCGTTGTGTTTTTAAGAATCCGCCGCCAAAGGACTCCGTTTTGAACTGCAAGCAAGCAGGAATAGTCGGAGCAACCTGCGGAGTAATCGGAAGTATTCAGGCTATGGAGGCTGTAAAGTATATTATCGGTGCAGGCGAGCTTCTTACAGGGTGCATGCTGACGATTGATTTGCTCAGCAATAGGTTTCGTAAGGTTGAATTGCCGATTGAAACGGACGAATGTGAGGTCTGCGGCAATCACCCAACTATAACTGTGCTGACGGATTATTAATAAATTCAAATGAAAAAGAGCAAATCCGAAAATTTGCTCTTTTCTGTCATAGGCTTATTCTTTTATACCTGTTAAATCGTTGATAACCTCGCCTGCGATTATCAATCCGACAACGGACGGTGTAAATGCGTTGCTGCCCGGAGCCCTCTTTTGAAAGCTCCCCTTTGAGGCTCTACCGCTGCCCGAGGGGTCATCGCTTGTATCTTTGTTTTCAATGGGGGTAATCGGCTGTTCCTTTGAA
>JBGVDU010000315.1:0-2826 GCA_045119555.1 Acutalibacteraceae bacterium
CTTGTAGACTACGAGGTTGATAGGCTGCGTGTGTAAGTGCCGTGAGGCATTCAGCTTGGCAGTACTAATAGGTCGAGAGCTTGACCATTTCAAAGGTCTATCGAGTTTATCTTAACTTTATTCAGTTTTCAGAGTGTTTGAAACTTTTAGGGTACTTGTTAGTACCCTTTTTTTGTTATATAAATTCATGGAGGCGGCTATGAAAAAATCAAAAAAATTAAGTAAATTATTTATTATTATTCCCACAGTAATTTGTTTGTGTATAGTTCTGTATTTTACAATAAATATAGTGTTCAGCCCTTATTGGGGGAGTGTTTACGCACCAGACGGGTATTTAACATTTAATTCCATAAAAACAGCCGAATCGGCTGATGTTATTTACACGAAAGATGAAGCTGTCGAAGATATTGATTATGTTGTAAGCTGCCTTGCCAGAGTTCACCCTCTTTTTAAAGACGGTATTACCGAAGAGGTTGAAAGTCTTGTGGAAGATGAAAAAAATTCGTGGGGAGAGAGCGTTTCTTCATACGAAATTTGGAGATCAGTAGCACGCATTTTAAATTTGGTTGGTGATGAACATACTATGGTTTCTCCGTCATTTTCTCGTCTGTACCTTACTGATTATTTATCAAAAACTGAAAGCGGCTACGAAGCTATTGCTATAAACGGAAAAGATATAGATGAAATTTTTGCTGAAACAAAAAGCTTGTTTTCTTATCAGCTCGAGCCATGGGGAATTAATGCCTTGGAGAACTGTTTTGAAACACTCGAGGGGTTGAAATTTATAGGAATAGATACCTCGGAGATAGAGTTTACATACAAAGCCCCGAACGGCGATTTGGAAACTGTTGTTTACAATGAAAGCGATTTTGTTGATTATGAAACGGCTGAGAATATCCTGCAAACAGAATCCGATGACACTCCTTCATATACCTATCAAGTTGACAAGGAAAAAGATGTGGGTATATTAACTCTTTACACCTGCGAATATGACAGCGAATACAAGGAGTTTATTTATAATTTCTTCACTGAGGTTATCGAAGGCGATGTCGGTAATGTAGTGGTTGATTTAAGAGAAAACTTCGGCGGTAATTCGCAAGTTGCAGATGAGTTTGTGCTTTATTTAGACAGAAAAACTGTGAAAACGCCTGCCGGTGAGTGGAGGTTGGGCCCCTACACCATGACATGGGATGCCAAGGAAGAAAACATCAGTCACTATGATGAAATGCTTTTTGACGGAGATGTTTATGTTTTGACATCCTCAAATACATTCAGTTCAGCGACAATGTTTGCTGAAATTATTTCCGACAACGGATTCGGAAAAATAATCGGTGAAGAATGTGGAAACATGCCGAGTGGCTACGGAGATGTAGTTGTATTTCAAACTCCCAATTCATTGCTTTCTTTTCAGATTTCCTCAAAGTTCTTTGAGAGAATTGATACCTCTAAATCAAATCAGCCGTTAACTCCCGATTACGAGTGCGATGCAGAGTTTGCTCTTCAAAAGGCACTGGATATTATAGACAGTAAAAATAAATAAGTATATTTTAAGGCTTCCTAATATTACATCACGATAAAAGGGTTTAATTTAGGAAGTTTTTTTATTTAAGATTAATTATTGCACAAAAAATACCCATAATTTGTGTTAAGTTGTTAAAAAAATACTTGGATTGCAAAAACTTCTATTGACTATTGCTGAAAATAGTATTATGATTATAGTAAAGTGAAAAAGAGGAGAAAGTATTATGAGAAATTATTTTAAAAAGTGTATTGCAACAATGCTCGTTGTGCTGACAGCATTGCTCCCGTGTGGGATTATTTCGGTTAATGCCGATTCTTTAAAGATGGGTGATGTTGACGGTAACGGAGACATTGAAACAGTAGATGCACTGACGATTCAAAGATACGTTGTTAAGCTGACTGACCTTACCGAGGCTCAGCTGAAGGTGGCAGATACTAACGGTGACGGTAAGGTTTCGCTTGTTGACGCTATGAGAATTTTGCGTTATCTTGCCGGTTATTCAAGCAGTATTGTCGATAACGGTAATAACAACACCGATGACGAAAGTAACGATTTTGTAAATGAGGTTGTTCGTTTGGTTAATGTGGAAAGAGCAAAAGAGGGTCTTTCTCCGCTTACCTTAGATGAAACTCTTTGCAAGGCTTCTGCCGTGCGTGCGGAGGAGTCAGCAACTTCATTTTCTCATACAAGACCTAACGGAAGTTCATGGGCTACCGTGTTGAGTGAATATAATATCAGTTACATGACTGCGGGTGAGAATATTGCCGCAGGTCAGTCTACACCTGAGGAAGTTGTGAATGCTTGGATGCAGTCGGACGGTCACAGATATAATATTATGAATGCGGATTTTACTAAAATCGGTGTGGGCTATTATTATAACAGCAATGCTTCTTATCGTCATTATTGGGAGCAGTTATTTGTAGGCTGATAATTTTTCTCAAGATGAGTATTATATTTTTGCGGTATTAAGATACATATTGTATCCATACCTAATTGCGTAAAAATTTAACTAAGCTACTGAAATATTGTTATCCTTTTTTTGGGAAGATTCGTCGACTTTTGTCGGCGAATTTTCTTTTTCATATGATTGTACACATATTCGCTGTCTGTGGGGTTTGATTTTTCTGCGGTTTATTTTATAATTATACTAAAAGAAATGCGGAGGTTGTATATGGATACGATAAAAATAGGGGAGTTTTTAACCCAACTAAGAAAAGAAAAAAATCTTACTCAAGCTCAGCTTGGTGAGAAGATAGGCGTCACCAACAAAACGATTTCACGTTGGGAAAACGGCAACTATATGC
>JBGVDU010000316.1:0-4446 GCA_045119555.1 Acutalibacteraceae bacterium
TCTTGTAATTTCCATTGTAAAACACTCCCATCGAATTTATTATGCCTCACTGCAATTAAAATATTTGATAATTACAGAATTTTTTTCTTTTTAAATACAAACAAAATAACTATGATAATTATTATACTAAGACAAATAACACCCGGATATCCGTACTCAAGCTCGGGCATATTTTTAAAATTCATTCCGTACCAGCCCGTAACAAGTGTAAGCGGATAGAACACAGTAGATATAATTGTCAAAAACTGCATATTTGAGTTCTGCTTTGCATCAATCGCAGCTTGGTAGGATTCCTTTATCTGACGGGCATATTCAAGCAAATGTGAGGTCTTGCCCATTAATCTGTCGGCTCTGTCGGAAATTGTACCGAAATATTTCAGATGCTTTTTAGAAAAATAGCCGTTTTCGTTTTCTTCAAGGTCATGCCCCAAATCGGTCATTTCATCATAATAGCTGTGAAGTGTCAGTAGCTTTTTTCTTATTTCTATAAGCTCGGGCGAAAGTTCATTCACCTTTCCCGAAGCAACGTGCTCTTCAATATCCATCAAAAATTTTTCATAGCCGAGCAAAAGGTCAAGATCTCTCTTCATAAATTCAGCCATAAAATTACAGATAAACTTTTCCTTAGTCGGCCCCTGCTTTGATTTATGCTTTTGAATTCTTTTTACAATTCTCTGAGAAAAATCAACATCATCAACAATCACAATATGATTTTTGTTTACAAAAAATTGAAGCTTGTATCTCATTCCCAGTACATCGAGCAATCTCGGAATATTCAAAGTACCCCACAGACATTCTTGCTGTGTTTCCATTTTACAAAACTCAATATTTTCGAGGTCTATCTCGCCCTCATAGCCAATATTCAGCTTTTCTAAAATATCCTTTGCCTCGTATGAATTTACAAGGAACACGCCGTCCTTGCCATTGACAAGCAAATCCTCCAAATTTGTAAGGAGAAGAGTTTCTCCCAATTCATAAACTGTCATAACAAATAGGAGTATCTGAACAATACCCCAGCCTCCTCTCCACTCGAAATTATAAACTATCTGCTATAATTCTGCGGTTTTGTAAATTAACAACATTTATATTATAGTCCTTTATCCCAAATAAATCAACAAAGCCGATGTTAATAAAAAGAAAAGCCGCAGATTAATTCCTGCGACTTTTCCGAGAAAGTTGAAATGCTGAGATCATTCAGCATGTGCTTAGCTGATTATTTAAGATAAGTACCGACCTCACCAATCTTACCCGACGGAGCACCGCTGTTCTGAAGAACATAAACTCTGATGTTGCCTTGGCCGATTGAATCGGTAGTCAAAGTGCCGTTGGAAACTGTCACCTTATTGCCTGTTACAACCTCAACATAAGTACCGTTTTCAACACCTGTGAAAGTTGCACCGCCCGAAACAGTTACCAAGCAGTAGCTGTCAACGCCTTCGGCATCATTTGTGTAACGACGCTTGTAGCACATATTACCGCTGCAGCCGTCTGTGGAGTACTGACCCATTTGGAGTGCAGGAATAGCACGTCTAATTTGATTAAGTCTTTGCAAGTGCTTTGCAAGAGGCTTGTTAAGCGTATCGGCAACCGTACCGCTTGCTGTATACTCGCTGAAATCCGATGCTGTAACAGTACCTTCAAGGTTATCACCGAAGTATGCACGGCCTGTCTGAGCAAGAGGCTTATTCGGGCCAACATCGATAACTGCACCCTTTTGGAACTCAATTTCAGAACCGTAGTAAATACAGGGAATACCACGGAATGTGAAGATAAGCGAAAGGTTTTCAGCCCAAGCTGCCTCACCTACTGCGTATCTTACGCTCTCCATGCCGTCGGGACCGTAGTCGTGAGAATCAACATAAGTAACGTTCCA
Organism: Acutalibacteraceae bacterium; assembly: GCA_045119555.1. Classification (GTDB taxonomy): domain Bacteria; phylum Bacillota; class Clostridia; order Oscillospirales; family Acutalibacteraceae; genus RUG592. Next base: position 1,874 of record JBGVDU010000316.1, read on the forward strand.
AGTGGAATCGTTGAAATACGGGTCCTCCGTAAGACCTGCTCTGTAAGCACTACCTGCATCCTGGAAGTTCCAATGCATTGTAAAGTCAATAGTACCCGTGCCGTTTGACTGGCTGTAGTCGGGAGTGTGGTAATTATTGCCTTCAAGGAAAGCATTGGTGCTTGTCGGGCATTTAGACGGATCTCTGTGTGCATCGTAGTGTGCTATTGAAGTTGCGATATTTGCTGTAGGATCGGTTGTATTCCAGTTTCCGATCCACTCACTCTCCGTTTCTGCCCATGTAAAGAAAGCAGGCGAGCTCGACGGAATGTTGTGGTTCCATGTTTCACGAACTCTCGAACAAACCTCACCGAAAATGTAGAAATTATCAATATCCGTAAATGCCGGGAAGTACGCATTGTTAAGCGTCCAACGGTTGATGTGCTTTTCTGTATCAAGACGGAAGGAATCAACTCCCATATTTACATATTGAAGATATGAATCTGTGATATATTCAGCAACCTTCGGGTTTTCTGTGTTAATATCAACACAGTCACCCGCCATAGAACCCTGCTGTTCAATAGAGGATTCGTATCCCATGTTCTTCTCTCTATGGTAATTATTCGCAGGGTCATGACCGCTACCGCTCAAATCCTTGAGAATATCAAGTCTTGCCTGGAACTGGTCCTTTGGTTCAAGAGAAGAATATCCCGGATAGCTACTTTCAAGGTCAGAGCCCGAAACAATCTGCATACAATCGGGTGAAGCGAGGTCCTGGATTGAATCGTACTGCTTATCAAAAATATTTGAAAGGTATTCCTCACCGAAGTTAGATGTATGATTCCATACAACGTCCTGGATAATCTTCATATCCTTTGCATGTACGGCATCGATGAGATCCTGATATGTTGCACCGTCGCTCTCATATCGTGGGTCAACCTTGCTGAAATCGAGTGCGTGATAGCCGTGATAGTCGTAGCCGCTGGCATTTTCAACAACGGGAGTGATCCAAATTGCACTAAAACCCAAAGCCTTGATATAGTCGAGCTTATCAATCAAGCCCTGGAAATCGCCTCGCCATGCAGGGTCGGAATCGGGGTTGTTCGCCTGACCGTCGTCCCAGCAATGAACGTTGTTGCTTGAATCACCGTCATAGAAACGAGTTGTAATTACGAAGTAAATAGTTTCCTGACGCATATCTGTACGCTCAACATCGTCAACAAGCTCAGGGTTCTTTGTGTACCACTTACCGTTCTTGTACCAATACTCGCCCTCTGCACTCTTTGTCATTTCGGCAGACTGTTCTCCGTCTACAATAAACTGGAAGTTAATTTTGTTTACACTCGGGAAGCTGTATGTGTACCAACCCGAACCCTGAGAAGAATCGGAATTCATTTTCTCGCCGGGGTAATCAACCTCAAGGTTTTCGGGCAAAGAGTTCCAGTAATAAATGCTCGGAGCGTTGCCCTCATCGTCTTTATAATGAATTGTAATACCCGATGCCTTTGACTCTTCGCTTACAACCTCAGCCGCACCGGCATCAATGGAAACCGTTTGAGCTGCAGCAACACCGGCAGATGCGAGCAGGGCAAGCATCAGCATACAACTAAGAAGCTTCTTAGGGAGCTTTCTCATTAGTTCATTCCTCCTTAAAATTAGGTGACAATTACAAAAAAATCCAATCATCTGCCATTATCATTAATATTATAAATGATTTTATTGAATCTTTAATTGCTTTATGGAAGAAAAAACGAAACACTGCTCGAAGCCTCGCCAAAATTTCACGACCTCTATTGTCTATTTTATACAAATTTATTCCATATAAAATAAGAGAAGCCGCCGTAATATTACTGCGACTTCTCAAAAAAGGTTGAAATACTGAATTATTCAGTTATGTATTTTATTACTTGAGGTAAGTACCGTCCTCACCAATCTTACCGGAAGGAGCACTGCCGTTCTGGAGAACATAAACTCTAAGGTTGCCCTGGCCGATTGAATCTGATGTCAAAGTACCGTTGGAAACTGTAACAGACTTACCTGTAACAACTTCAATGTATGTACCGTTTTCAACACCTGTAAATGTTGCACCGCCCGAAACAGTTACTAAGCAGTAGCTGTCAACACCTTCTGCTGTGTTTGTGTAACGACGCTTAAATGCCATTGAACCACTGCAGCCCTCTGTCGAGTACTGACCCATTTGAAGAGCAGGAATAGCTCGTCTGATTTGGTTAAGTCTTTGCAAATGCTTTGCAAGAGGCTTGTTAAGTGTATCTGCAACAGCACCGCTTGCGGAATACTCGCTGAAGTCGGAGGCTGTAACCGTACCCTCAAGGTAATCACCGAAATAAGCACGTCCTGTCTGAGCAAGAGGCTGATTAGGACCAACATCGATAACTACACCCTTTTGGAACTCAACCTCAGAACCGTAGTAAATACAAGGAATACCACGGAATGTGAACATCAAGCTGAGGTTCTCTGCCCAAGCAGCCTCACCGCCTGTATAACGGGTAGTCTGACACTCATCGGGGCTATAGTCGTGTGAATCTACGTAGGTAACGTTCCATGTTGCGTCATTGTAGCAGGAGTCACCGCCA
>JBGVDU010000317.1:0-2139 GCA_045119555.1 Acutalibacteraceae bacterium
CGCTGTCTTTGGAATCTGCAAGCTTTTGTAAAAGCTTGAGCAAAACTTTAATAATGATGTGCAAAAAATTACTGAAAACAGAAAAGATATGCGTTACAGGCTGTTTTATCAAGATACGTCACCGACACGAAACCTTTTCACAAGCCATTGCATATTATGTAACAATAAGCAAAGTGAGGTGATTTATTGTGGAAAGTAAAAATCTGATTATGTTGACCTCGATAACTTATGCGATGAAAGCAAAAGATGTGCTTATAAAAAGGGGAATACGTTCGGATATAGTCAGAACCCCGAAGCATAATTCGCCGACAGGGTGCGGTTACAGCCTTTTTGTGCCGAGAAGGTTTGACGAGGCAGTGTCAATTATAAGCTCCTCCGGAATAAAAATTGTGGGTACTGTAAGCGAGGGTGATAAGCCATGATTTATTTGGATAACGCAGCTACCACCTTTCCGAAGCCGCTGAATGTCAGACGTTCCGTAAACGATGCCATTGCCGATTTCGGTGCGAATCCCGGGAGAAGCGGTCACACGCTTGCACTCAGGGCGTCGGAGGAAATTTACAAAAGCCGAAGTAAAATAGCCGAATTTTTTAATGAGGAAAATCCCGAAAATATAATTTTTACCCTTAACTGCACACATGCGATAAATATAGTTTTAAAGGGTCTTTTAAAATCGGGCGACCATGTTGTCGTTTCGGATTTGGAGCATAATGCCGTCATGCGTCCTCTTTCGGCTCTTGCTAAGAGGAATGTTGAATACTCCGTTGCAAGAGTTTGCGAAACCAACCATGAGGAAACCTTAAGCAATTTCAGAGATGCTCTCAGAGTAAACACAAAGCTTGTTGTGTGCACACATGTTTCAAATGTGTGGGGAATTAAGCTGCCTATTGAAAGAATAACCGCAATGTGTCATCAGTACGGAATCCCCGTTTTGATAGACGCATCTCAAAGTGCGGGAACACACAATATTGATATAGGCGAAAATAAATTCGATTTTGTATGTATGCCCGGTCATAAAGGTCTTTACGGCCCTATGGGAACAGGTATTTTAATTACGTCCCACCATGACAGTCTTGATACCCTCATTGAGGGCGGAACGGGAAGCGGCTCGGCATTTATGGAGCAGCCTATGACGCCGCCCGACAAATTTGAAAGCGGAACGCCGAACCTCGGCGGTATTGTGGGTCTTGGCAGCGGTGTGGATTTTGTAAGATCCGTTTCAACTAAGAAAATTCTGACGCATGAGATGAATCTCATAACTCATTTATACGATAGATTGTCGGCTAACCCGAAGATAGTTTTATACACTCCTCGCCCCGATTCAAAAAACTGGGGCCCTGTATTGTCGTTTAATGTAAAAGATACCGACAGCGAAAATGTTGCGGCTTATTTGAACAAAAGCTTCGGTATAGCCGTTCGTGCAGGCTTGCATTGTGCACCTATGGCACATAAGCATTTCGCAACGGAGGACAGGGGAGCGGTGAGAATTTCTCCGTCTTATTTCTCAACCGTCCGAGATATGAATACTCTTGCATTAGCTTTAACAAAATTTTAAGATTTTTACCACAAAAAGGTAATTTGTGCCATGTATAATAAAGCACGTTCGATTGGTGAAATAAGGTAAATTTTTTGAGCACTATTTTTTATGCACTATTCGAGAAAAGAGGTTGCATATATTTAATTTTGTGGTAAAATATTTATATAATGTTTGATTTGTGTTTAATGAGAATACAAATGATTTAACTTTTTATTTGGGTATATATGCTGACTTTTGCAGTGCCGAGGGGTGCGTAAAATTCGGTGTTTGAAGGCGGCTTTAATGCTTCCTTCGGAATGTAAAAAATTTCTCCTAACCCCGATTGGAGGGACTGTCAAATATGGATGCAATAAATGAGTTGATACAGAGCTTTATTGCAATAATGAGAACGTTCAGATTTAAGGATGCAGTTGATATATTAGCCATTGCCGTTATAATTTACAGCCTTATAAAGCTTGTTAAGGAAACGAGGGCAATTCAGCTTATCAAGGGTATTTTAATGCTTTTGGCACTCTACGGCGTTGCTTTTGTGTTTAAGCTTACAATGCTTACATCTCTGCTGAATACGTTTTTCGAATTTGCCGTGCTTGTACTGGTTATTT
>JBGVDU010000318.1:0-1498 GCA_045119555.1 Acutalibacteraceae bacterium
AAACGGGATTGTTGAGGATATATTGAACAGTCCTGTTTTCAAAAAGATTACCTCGGCGAGTTCTGAACCCGCTGTCGTTAAGCTCCGTTGCAATGGCACGCATGCCCTTACCGCTGAGAAAATCCTCAAAAATCTTCCGCAGTGCAGGAGCAGTGACGGGATTAGGGATATAAACTCCGTCCTTTATGTCGTACCCGAAAGAGGGGATAGTGACCGCCTCGCCACGGGCAACCTTTTCGTTCATACCTCGCTTAACTTCCTCACCTAAGTTTATGCTGTAATATTCGTCCATCGCTTCAATCATCGCTTCAATCAGCACGGACATTTTATCGTCACCGACATTTTCGGAGATAGATATAACATCAATTCCGCACTGCTTTCGGAGCATAGATTTGTAGACAATGCTGTCCTCACGATTTCGTGCAAAACGAGAGAACTTCCACAGCAGAATCGCATCAAACGGCTTCGGCTTTTGTTTTGCAATTCCTATCATGCGGTTAAATGCAGGACGCTTGCTTGTGTTCCTGCCCGAGATACCCTCATCGGCGAAAATGTATTCCTCCGGCAGAATATATCCGTTTCGTTTTGCATATTCTTGAATCTTTTCAAGCTGAGAGGCGGGGGAATACTCAATCTGGTCATCGGTCGATACTCTTATGTATGCAGCAGCGGTTTTCATAGCAGGACCCCTTTCTTTATATTATATGCTGTTTTTTACCGCCCTAAGCTATTTTTTATAGTTAGGGCGGTTTTCTTTTTTTAAAACTGGTCAGATTTTAAATCGTACCTTTTAAATCTGCAAATAAATTTTACACTATTTTTGTGATTTCTATTGACAAATAGCCAAAATAGGTGTATTATAATCAACGAAGAAGTTAATTTTCCCGCTCGATAATTTACTTCTCCCTTATCACCGTTCGGATATTTATTGTCCGAGCGGTGATTTTTTTATTGCTATGGATATGGGTAGTGCGATAAAAAAGTAGGATACGCTATTTCGATTCCTACACTGATGAAAGTGTATATTCTGCATTGTGGAGAGTGCGAAGCGGAATTTACTTTTGAATTTAGCAGTTCGGGCACAGCTGATTGCAGAAAACAGTATTAACGACTACGGAACTACTTTTTACTGTGAGGAATGCAGCAAGAACCGAAAATCCGCTAAAGTAACGAGGAATAGTCACCCAACACGCCACTCGAACATATAATATCATAAAGGAGTGATTTTATGCCAAGATTTTATACAAGAGATGCCGAGGGAACCCCCGTACTGCTTTTAGCTATCGACCCGATAACAAGAGAAGTTACATACAGAGCAGACGAAGAGGCTATAGCCAAACAGACCGAGCGTAACACAGAACGCCTTGCACAAGCAACAAGCGAGCTTGCTATGAGAGATCCAACATCACCCGTGTTCAGCACAGAGGGAGTGGTTCGGTGATGAATCACTTTGCTTACTAAACAGACAAGCTAACAACCTCAGAGGATTCATAGACAT
>JBGVDU010000319.1:0-5484 GCA_045119555.1 Acutalibacteraceae bacterium
CTTCTTAGCGGAAACAGGAATACAAGGTGTGTCACCGCCCCACTCCTCGGGAACGATTCCGTATTCTGTAAGCTGCTGCTTAACCATGTCGGGATTTGCACCGTCTTTATCTATCTTGTTGATAGCAACGATGATTGAAACCTCTGCAGCCTTAGCGTGGTTGATAGCCTCAACCGTTTGCGGCATGATACCGTCATCGGCAGCTACTACGAGGATTGCTATATCCGTAACCTGTGCACCTCTGGCTCTCATAGTTGTGAAAGCTTCGTGACCCGGTGTGTCGAGGAATGTAATTTCTCTGCCGTTTACCTGTGCACGGTAAGCACCGATGTGCTGTGTGATACCGCCTGCCTCTGTTGCGGTTACGTTCTCTTCTCTGATAGCATCAAGAAGTGAAGTTTTACCGTGGTCAACGTGACCCATAACTACAACAACAGGTGCTCTCTCAACAAGGTTTTCATCTGTATCTTCACTGTCGTCAATGATTCTCTCTTCGATTGTTACAACAACCTCACGCTCAACCTTTGCGTGAAGCTCCATTGCTACAAGTGAAGCTGTATCAAAGTCGATTATGTCATTTACTGTTGTCATTTGACCCATGCTGAAGAGAACCTTTACAACCTCGGAGGCCGTAACCTTTAATCTCATAGCAAGCTCGGAAACTACGATTTCATCGGGAATAGTAACGGTAATAGGCTTGCTCTTTCTCTCAGCCGCAATTCTCTTCAAACGCTCAGCCTCTGTTTCCTTTCTGGAATTCTTCGGCTTGCCCTTACGCTGTGATTTCTGGTTGATTTTCTGCTTGCTTACTGTATTTTCTGTCTTAATTTTCTCGCTTGCAAGGTTGTCGTACTTCTCGTTGTATCTCTCAATGTCAACAACAGCGGCTCTTGTGTCGATAACTCTGCCCGAGCCTCTTCTGCCCTCGCTGTTATCGGAAATATATTCCTTTGAGCCTTCCTTTCCATTGCTTGCTTTGTCCTTAGGTGCATTCTTCTGCTCAGGCTTTTTCTTGCTGTCGTTTTTCTGCTTGTCATCAGCCTTTGCGTTCTGAGCCTTCTTCGGCTTGTCACCCTTAGAAGCGTTCTTTTTGTCGCTCTGCTTGTTATCGGCCTTTGTCTGCTCGGAGGTGTTCTCCTGTGCGGAATCGCCGTCTTTATTTGCCGAAGCATAGTAAGCGTCAAAGTTTTCTGTATTGTTCTTCTGAGTGAAATGCTCGAAAACAATGTTCAGCTCTTCCTCTGTGAGTGTAGTTGCGGATCTCTTAACGACACCCGTACGCTCCTGAAGCACTGCTGTGATTTCTTTTGAAGCTACGTTTAAATCTTTAGCTACCTCACTTACTTTATATTTAATCATCATATTGACATTCCTCCTTATCATCGGCAAGTTTTTGTTCTAAACCCCTTGCAAAACCCTCATCGTCAACGGAAATAACTGCCGCCAATTTTCCGACTGCTGAGCTAAGTTCGTCCTTATCGCATTTTATTATAATTGTATGCACGTTGTATGCCTTAGCATTCTTGAGTATAACTTTTTTGGTATTATCGGAAATATCGCTTGCCATAACGGTTAATCTGTTTGTACCTTTAACCATTGAATCAACAACGGCATCACAGCCTATTGTCATTTTGCCCGCTCTTCTGATAAGACCCAAAAAACCAAGCACATTATTATTCATTTGCAGTCAATTCCTCCTCCATACCGTCGTACACGCTGTCGGGAATTTTACACGAAAAAGCACGTTCAAAGCGTCTTGCCTTTCTCGCAAGCACAAGGCACTCTTTGCTTTTGCACACATAAGCACCTCTGCCCGGCTTTTTGCCCGTTAAGTCGAGCGAAATTTCTCCTTGAGAAATAACTTGTCCTTCCTCGTCCTTTATGTCGGGTGCCTTTACAACACGAATGAGCTCCTTTTTCGGTTTCATTTCTCCGCAGCCGCTGCACTTTCGTAAAGGAATTTTCTTTTTAACCACAGTCATTCCGCCCTTCGTAATAAATTACTCGGATACTGTCTGCTCTGAAACAACCTCAGCTGTATCTTCTGCATCGCTGTCGAAAACATCGTTGATTTCTTCTGCGGAGTCGGCAAACTCGATAATATCCTCTGACTCACCGTTTGGATCTTCCTCACCGTAGAAACCGCTTTCGGGACGAATATCCACCTTCCAGCCCGTAAGTCTTGCCGCAAGTCTTGCGTTCTGACCTCTGTTGCCGATAGCAAGTGAAAGCTGACTGTCGGGAACGGTTACTCTGCATGAATGAGCCTCTTCGTCAATAATCTCTACTTCTACAACGGAAGCCGGAGAAAGAGCCGCAGCGATAAATTCCTCGGGCTTTTCCTTATATTCAATAATATCAATCTTTTCTCCGCCGAGCTCTTCCACAATCTTTGCAACTCTTGTGCCTCTTGCACCGATACATGCACCTACGGAATCAACATCGGGATTCTGACTTAAAACGGCAATCTTTGTTCTTGAGCCTGCTTCTCTTGCAATAGACTTAATCTGAACAACACCGTCATAAATTTCGGGAACTTCCATTTCAAAAAGTCTTTTTACAAACTCATTGCAGGTACGGCTGATAACAGCACGAGGGCCCTTGTTCTTGCCCTTGCCTTTTCCCGGCTCGCTCTCTTTTACCTCTGCAACATAAACTCTAACCTTGTCGCCCTCTTTAAGCTCAGGCAAGCCAACCTGCTCAAGCTTTGTGAGAACGGCAATGGATCTGTCAATCTTAATTGTAGCGTTGCCCGTTGCAGGGTCAATATTCTCTACAACGGCAGTAACAATTTCTTGATTTTTCTTCTTAAACTCTTCAAGAGTGATTTCTCTTTCCTTATCACGGATACCCTGGCGGATAACGCTTCTTGCGTTCTGAACGGAAATTCTTCCGAGGTTCTTTGTGTCAACAGCGATTCTTACCTTACTGCCGAGCACTGCACGAACGTCAAGTTCTCTGCCGAGCTTCATGTCAACCTCTTTGCTGGGGTCTGTAACCTCTTCTACAACCGTTTTTTGAATATATGCCTGGAAAATACCCTGCTCCATATCAATATTGAAAACAACATCATCGTTGTTGTAGTTGCTCTTACATGCTTTTTCAATAGACTTCTTTATATTCTCAAGCATAGCATCAACGGGAATACCCTTTGATTTTTCAAGCTCCTGCAACGCCAAGAACATCTCTTTGACATCGTCCGTCTTGTTGATTTCTTTCTTCTTCATTTTTTCGCTCTGTCCTTTCACTGTATCTTTGAATAATGTTGTATATTAAACCTATATAAAGTATTAATCAAAATCGTCCAGCTTAACATAAACTGCATCTTTTTTATTAAAGGTAACCTCGTTTTCACCGCTGTGGTCCTCTATTGTAATTTCGGATTTTTCGTAAGCCTTAAGCTTTCCGCAAAATTCCTTGCCGATGCCCTCAATCGGTCTAATCATTTTAATCATAACATCAGCACCGATGTAAGCCAAAAAATGCTCGTCCTTTACAAGCTCTCTTTCAATTCCCGGTGAGCAAACCTCAAGACAATATTCACCGTCAATCGGGTCAAGCTCATCAAGCGGTGCATCAACCGCACGGCTTACCTTTTCGCAGTCATCAATGGAAATTCCGTTTTCGCTGTCGATAAAGATTCTCAAATACCACTGGGCACCTTCTTTAACGTAACGAACATCCCAAAGCTGTAAGCCGAATTCGTTTACAATAGGCTCTACAAGCTTAGAAACAGCCTCAACGGTATTTCCGCCTTTATTCTTTGCCATACAATCCCTCCGTCTATAAATACAAAGGAGCGGGTTTTTTCTGAACCCACTCCCTTACTTTATAATATCTTACCTTAATTATTTTATCACATTTGCTTTAATTTTTCAAGCATAATTTTTGTACAAGGTTTATGCACCAAAGCATGGATAAATGCTTATATTTTACCAATTTTATTATGTAAATTCAAATTTCAAACAACCTCAGGCGGCATTTAACGAAGCTTTGCACTCTTTATTATACTTGATTAAAAGCAAATAAATCCTTAAAATTGCTCCGCCAAGCATGGTTATCAACAAAAAAATAATTTCTATACTTCATTCTTCCTTCTTATATATCCGAGTTGTAACTGTTAAGTCCGATAATCACTCCCAGAGCAATATTTTGCTGTCTTTCGGGCAAGGCACGGAATCCGTCGAGCATACTGCATTCAATTTCGTTCAGATTTTGCTGAGTGATTTTATCAATAGGCTGTTTGACATCTGTATAACCGATAATATAGTCAACGGAGGTTTGAAAAATATCCGCCAGCCGTTTTAACGTCGCAATGCTTGGCTCGCTTTTGTCGTTTTCGTATGCACTGACCATCTTCTGAGAGATATTCAGTTTCATAGAAAGAGCAATCTGGCTCATACCCTTACTTTTTCTGAGAGAAGCAATCCTGTTCATAGAAACTCCTAAAAACATACTTGTTTGGAATAATCTTACTACTTTTATGTACATTTTTCATCTATCGGTAAAATATATTCACTTGGTTTTTATAAAAAAGAAACATTGCAGAATCATAATTCCACAATGTTCCTTTTCCTTCATAATATTAAACTGCAAAAACTCAATCCAAATAATCCCCCACAGGGCTTTGGTTGTACTGCTTAATAACCTTTACGATGATTGAATCGTCGGATTGAACGGTTTCCTCTACTATTTTATACTTTGTACGGTTTCTGTCGAGGACTTTTTTGTAATGCTCAACCTCTTCCCTGACCTGCTTTGCGGCAAATTCGTGTCCAAGCTCCTCTTTGAGTATGAAATGAAGAGTTTGACATACACAAGCCGATTGTATTCTTTTCATTGTAACATTCCTCCCATATTTTTTAAGAATTTCTATCCGAAGCACGGCGGCACACAGGGCAATTTTTGCCCATTCACGCCAACCACTCTATAATAATTATATTAAAATTTCAAAATTTTTTCAAAGCGGATTTTATACAAAAATATATTTCGGTATATATTGTATAAGTTGCACAACATTGATTAGTAATTTTATCAATTTTAAAAATTCCTCTTTTTTTGCAGTCATATTTTTAGCTTTGGCACTTTTTTGTAATTTGCTTGCAAAAAGTAGGCAATAGTGTTATAATAGCAAAGGTAATATGTAGAATTTGCAGGGAAAGACCTCAAAAACCTGAAAATTCGCTTAAAATGCCGTTTATTTGGAATTTTATGGAATAAAAGGTTTATCGGTACATATTTCCAACGCAGATTCAAAGCCTTATGGCAACCGTGAGATTTGTATCGGAATCGCTCTGCGGTTTCTGTTTAATCTTACAGCTAACATATCATTCATATATTATACCGCAAAATTGCGGTAAGGAGGAAAATCAAAATGGTAGACTACAAAGCTAACATGAAGGCACCAATTTATTATCAGAACGACTGCAACCTTTCTTTGCTCGACAACAAGACAATCGCAATCATCGGTTACGGCAGCCAGGG
>JBGVDU010000320.1:0-3948 GCA_045119555.1 Acutalibacteraceae bacterium
CGCTAAGGTTATTGACGAAAGCGAAATTTCCAACGAGCACGTTCACATCGGCTCTAAGGTTAAGGTTTTCGATGCCGATTTTGAAGAGGAAATTGTTTATCACATTGTAAACGCAAGTGAGGCTGATCCCGACAATTTTAAGATTTCCGACGAATCTCCGATTGGTCATTCCTTGCTTGATAAAAAAGTTGGCGACAAGGTAATGGTTGAATTGCCCAACGGCAGTCAGATTGAGCTTGACGTTCTTGAAATCTCAAGATAACAGGTTTTTTTAAGTTTTGGTCAAGCTTTTTTAAAAGCTTGCGGATTCCAAAGGCAGAGCCTTTGGTGGGTTTTAAGGGCAAAGCCCTTAACTTTATATTACATTTAAGCAATGCCGCATAACGGCATTGTTACAATAAGTTTCTTCTTTTATCGAACAGTTCTGATAAAAAATTAATTTGCATTTTAAAATAAAGGGGATATAAAAATGAGCGAGAACAATGCACAGCAGAGCCAAAACGGCGGCGATCTTTTGCAGGTTAGAAGAGATAAGCTTGCCGCTTTGCAGGAGCAGGGCTGCGATCCTTTTGAGGTTACCGTTTATGACAGAACATCTTGTGCAAAGGACGTAGTTGAAAATTTTGAAGAGCTTGAAAACAAGACTGTATCTGTTGCAGGTCGTATTATGAGCAAAAGAGGTAAGGGTAAGGTTGCCTTTATTGATATTCACGACCGCAGCGGTAAAATTCAGATTTTCGCAAAAATTGACGACCTCGGCGAGGACGTTTATAAGGGAATGCTCAAGTGGGATATCGGTGATATCATCGGCGTAGAGGGCTTCGTTTTCAGAACAAGAGTAGGCGAGATCAGTATTCACGCACAGAAGGTTACCTTGCTTTCAAAGTCATTGCTTCCGCTCCCGGAGAAATATCACGGCTTAAAGGATACGGATTTGAGATACCGTCAGCGTTACGTTGATATGATTATGAATCCCGAGGTTAAGGATACATTTATTAAGAGAAGCGTTATCATCAAAACTATCCGTGAAGAGCTTGACAACAGAGGATATATCGAGGTTGAAACTCCTATTCTCAACACAATTCCCGGCGGTGCTGCTGCAAGACCGTTTATCACTCATCACAACACACTCGATATCGACCTTTATTTGCGTATCGCTCCCGAGCTTTACCTCAAAAGACTTATCGTAGGCGGCATGGAAAAGGTTTACGAAATTGGCAGATTGTTCAGAAACGAGGGCATGGACGTTAAGCACAACCCCGAGTTTACAACAATCGAGCTTTATGAGGCTTACACCGATTACAGAGGAATGATGGAGCTTACGGAAAATCTCATCAACAAGGCTTGCCTTGCTGTAAACGGCACAGACCAAATTGAGTATCAGGGTGAGCAGATTGACCTTTCCTTGCCTTTCAAGAGGGTTTCCATGATGGACGCTGTTAAGGAATACACAGGTGTTGATTTCAGCGAATTCATCGGTGACACAGAGAAGGCAAAAGAGGTTGCTAAGGAGCTTCACCTCGAGGTTAAAGCAACTGATACTTGGGGAAATATCCTCAATACAGCTTTTGAAGAGAAGGTTGAGGAAAACCTCGTTCAGCCGACATTTATTTATGACTACCCTGTTGAGGTTTCTCCGCTTACAAAGCGTAAGAAGGGCGTGCCCGAAATTGTAGAGCGTTTTGAGCTTTTCGCAACAAGAAGAGAGCTTGCAAACGCATACTCCGAGCTTAACGACCCGATTGACCAGAGAAAGCGTTTTGAGCATCAGCTTATGCTCAGAGACAGCGGTGACGATGAAGCACAGATGCTCGATGAGGATTTCTTGACATCTCTCGAGTACGGTATGGCACCGACAGGCGGTATGGGTATGGGCATTGACAGACTTGCAATGCTCCTTACAGACAGTGCATCTATCAGAGATGTTCTTATCTTCCCGACAATGAAGTCCTTACCGAACGACAAGTAAGAAAACCCCAGTATTTATGCGGGTTTCGGGACTTTCCAAACCGAATAAATTTACCTCTTTACACCAAATTTACACCAATCGGTGCTAAAAACGGTGCAGAGACTAAAAAATCGCATAATTTACGGAATGAATGGGCAGTCCCATAGTGGGATTGCCCATTTCTAATAAAGGATACATTCGTATCTGAGTGCAAAAGGAATGTTTATTATGGAATTAAGTGAAAAATTACAAGAGTTGAGGAAAGAAAAAGGACTCACGCAGGAAGAACTTGCGGAAGCGTTATTTGTGTCTCGCACTGCAATTTCTAAGTGGGAATCCGGCAGAGGAGTTCCCAATATCGAGTCATTAAAAGCAATTTCAAAGTTTTTTTCAGTGTCAATAGATGAGTTATTGTCCGGTGAAGAAATACTTAAAATTGCTGACGAGGATAATAAGCAAAAGGAAAAACATACAAGAGACTTAGTGTTTGGTTTACTCGATTGCAGTTTGATTATGTTTCTGTTTCTGCCTTTCTTTGGACAAAAGGGTGATGAGATTATAAAAGAGGTATCTTTACTTTCGCTGACAGGTACCCCGCAGTATATCAAAATACCGTATTTAATTATTGTATTTGGAATTGTACTTACAGGTGTTTTGCTTCTCGCTCTACAAAATTATGAAGCAGTGTTTTGGTTGAAACACAAACATCAAATATCCATTGTGTTAAGCACAGTTGCTACAATAGAATTTATGATAACACTTCAACCTTATGCAGCCTTTTTCACTTTTGTTTTCTTGGCGATAAAGTCTCTGATGCTGATAAAATGGCGATGATACGAAGCGTGTCGCCAATGTGACGGTGAAATTCTTTTCATTTTTATTCATTCCACCTATATTGTAAACAGGCGAAAGCCAAATAATTATGGCAAAGGATTGATAAAAATGAAAAAAGAAAAAAGTCAAAAAGTATTGCTTTCAGGAATAGCAATGGTAGTGTTATTTATTTTGTGGACAGTGGCAATAAGCCTTATTGATGTTCAGCCCATCGGGCCACAAAACTCTTCTGTTGGATTTGCAACCTTGAACGGCTTTATCCACAGCCTGACAGGTGTGCATATGGCAATATATACCGTTACGGACTGGTTAGGACTGATACCGCTTTGCTTTATTTTGGGATTTGCGTTGCTTGGACTTATACAGCTTATTAAAAGAAAAAGCTTATTCAAGGTCGATTCCAGTATTTTGGTGTTGGGAGCATTCTATATTGTTGTAATGGCGGCATATTTGTTTTTTGAATTTTATGTTGTCAATTACCGCCCGGTATTGATTAACGGTTTTCTTGAAGCTTCGTATCCATCATCGACAACCTTGCTTGTTATGTGTGTTATGCCGACAGCTGTTATGCAGCTAAACAGTAGAATTAGAAATACAAAAATGAAAAGAGCATTTGCCTTTGCTTTAATTGCATTTACTGCTTTTATGGTAATTGGCAGGTTGATATCCGGTGTTCATTGGATTACTGATATTATTGGCGGGGCAATTTTAAGTGCGGGTTTAGTGATGATTTATTATAGTGTAACCACTCTTATTGCCCGACAGGAAAGATAAAATTCTAACTGAGGAATCACTTATTGACCTTGAGAGATATTTTCTCCCAAGGTCTTTCTTATTATTCGCAAACTACACCAATCCCGATTTTCTCAATATAATTGGGATAATCACAAAGGAAGGGGTGGTTGTACTATGACGGGCAGTTTAGCAAGCGTTCATCCGGAGCTTATTCCTGAATGGTCAGAGAAGAACTTACCGCTAACGCCGGATAAGATAACCTTCGGTTCAAATAAAAGAGTGTGGTGGAAAGGTGCTTGCGGACACGAGTGGGAAACGAGCGTCAAAGCTCGTTCAAAGGGCGAGAAATGCCCGATATGCTCAGGAGCGAGAGTAATAGAGGGTATCAATGATTTAGCCACATTGAAGCCCCTGTTGGCTCAGGAGTGGTC
>JBGVDU010000321.1:0-1758 GCA_045119555.1 Acutalibacteraceae bacterium
CATCCTCGTCCTCAGAAACAAGATTTCCCGTGGGTCCGTAAAAATGGATTCCTTTTTCGTCCTCAACAACTTCAAACGGCTGATTTCCGGAGGTGTCATTTGAAGACACCTCCATCGCATTTGATGTTAAACAGCCAAACATTGAAACAAGCATTGATGCCGTAAGTGCCGCCGAGCACCATTTTTTTATATGCTTTTTCAAGCTAATCTCCTCCAATAATTAAATTATGTTTTCGTTTTTACCAAGTGGCAACGTTAAAATGTCCCTGCGAATCGGTGGTTGAAAGCGGATAATAACGAACCTCGCCGCCGCCGTATGAGATATCTACCGTCTGACTGCTTCCGTTGGTGAAGATAATATAAGTTGCTTCGTCCGGAACTGTAAAGGTGTACAATGTTTCATTGAATTGGTTTTTACCTGCATTAGTCATTGCAGTACCAGGCCAAGCTGTCATATTTTTATTTGCGTCTGACCAGTAGTAGCAATAAATTGTACCACTCCAGTTAAATGAGTTTGTGAATGTAACTTTGTTTGTTTTTACTTCATCGGAATCTGTGTCGGAGTCGGTATCAGAGTCGGAATCAATCGGTGTCGGGTCGGGGATTTCAATTACATCGCCTGCATAACCTGCATTGGAATAGCCTACCATGTATTTTTGAATACAAGTAGCATCTCTCAAGCTGATAATACCGTCCTTGTTGCAATCGGCAGTTTCAAGTGAAATATCAGATGAATTTACAAGGTTAATGTCGTAGCGTTGTATAAACATTACGTCAGCTGAGTTGACATCTCCGTCTAAGTAAGCATCTCCGACTAACTTGTCTTTTACTATAAATTCAACGGTACCTTCGGCGTATTCGTTGTCTGCATCGGTTCTTGAAATGGTAACAGTGTAAGTGCCCGACTTTGTGGGGATCCATAAAACATTGATTATGCTTGTTTTGTAGCTCAGATTAGTGGTTTTTGAAAAAACCGTTTCACTGTAATACGGTTCCCCGTTTCGCTTAACATTAAAAGTGTAATCCCAGCTATTCGGACCTTTGTATATAACAGCTTCGTTATTGGTAACAGCATCGAATGTCAGCTCTTGACCTGCAATGATGCTTTCACCCGGAGTGACGGTGAACTCGGTAAATTCAAAGGGAATATTGTCAACGGTAATTTCCATTGATGTAGTATATACATTGTCGGTAAAATCTTTTACGTTTACTGTGACTAAGTAAGTGCCCAATTCACGGAAGAAATATCCTGTATCGCAATTATCTCTGTAAGAATCGACTGTTTCGGTACCTGATTCGATGTGCTTATAAATAAATTGATACTGATATGTTTCATATCCGCCGCTTACATCTACGTTAAATTTGCACAATTTACTCTTGTCCGTATAGCTGTTAAAGTTGTTTGAAATTTCAGCGGTTAACGGTTCACGGGCATTTTCGGTTATATAATAATTCAAGCCCCTTGTTGCGGTAAAATACTGCCCGTTGTTATCGTCAATATTTCCGTTTGCATCACTGAAATATAAATTTACATCGATAAGAGTATCAAGGGGGATAACAAATTTTTGACTATATCCGTGTCTTTCGTAACATTCGAGCATATCCTCGCCCGATTCGGTGTTCCATTCGCCGCCGTCTGTTTTGTAATGCAAAAGGGCGTTTTCATAGCCTTGATAATAAATTACAACATTATTTGAAGTGGTTTCTGCAAATTCGGCAGTATATTCCTCACCGTCAAGTGTAAGCGGATATATGTTT
>JBGVDU010000322.1:0-2207 GCA_045119555.1 Acutalibacteraceae bacterium
ATATCAGTCTTAGACGGCAACGCAATTCCGCTGGGATGATTATGTGCAATAACTGCATTTCGAGCGGAAAATCTGACAGCAAGCTCACAAATTTTAGGGATATTAATTTCAGCATGAGCGGCAGTGCCTTCACTCACAACGCCGCAATACAATTCTTTTAATTTGCTGTCTGTAAGTATAAGATAAACTACTTCTTCACTTTTATTGTTAAATATATCAATAAATTTATCGTTCAATTTGCTGATATTTAGAATTTTGTCATTGTTATTGTATCTATCGTCCATATATGCACTCAAAAGCTCAGGAATAAGCTTGACAAATGCTGCGGAATTCTTTGAAAGTCCTGCTCTGATTAACGACTCGGGAGGTGCATCAAATACCGAGGAAATAGTACCGAAATATTTTATCAAATTATGAGCAATCGGATTTGTATCTTTCATAGGGATGGCGTAATACAGTACAACTTCTAAAATCTCATGTATTTCAAAAATATCCAGACCATAATCAAGATATCTCTTTTTCATACGCTTTCTGTGTCCCGAATGCTCGTTTGCCATATTTTCACTCTCCCCGTCTTAAGCTTATATAAATTATACACTATAAAATGGTTTAAATCAACAATTTACGACAAAACTGCCATATCCTTTTATTTTTATTGTCACATTATTAAAAAAGTGATATAATCTATATATCTTATCGGAAGAGGATCGGACTATGAGAACTATTGAAATTAAGAAGAACGATGCAAATCAACGCTTGGATAAATTTTTAACAAAGAGATTCAAAACAATGCCCAAGGCACTCATGTATAAATATATAAGAACCAAGTATATTAAAGTAAACGGTAAGCGTTGCGAGATATCCACACGTTTGAATGAAGGCGATATAATTACGCTTTACATTAAGGACGAGTTTTTTGATGAGCCACAATATGATACTTACGATTTTCTCAAAGCACCGACTAAGCTTGACATAGTTTATGAGGACGAGAACATTATTCTTTTGAATAAACCAACGGGATTGCTTTGTCACCCCGATGAAAATTATCATTTTGACTCACTCCTTGCAAGACTGCAGCATTATCTTTATGAGAAAAAAGAATATAATCCCAAGGATGAAAATTCCTTTGCCCCTGCCCTTGCCAACAGAATTGACCGAAATACGGGAGGCATCGTAATTGCGGCAAAAAATTCAGAATCACTAAGAATTCTGAATCAAAAAATTAAGGACCGAGAGCTGAAAAAAATCTATCTTTGCGTTGTTCACGGCATTTTAAAAAAGAAAAAGGCTACTATGACTGATTATCTTGAGAAAAACGAAAAACAAAACAGAGTTTACATTTCTTCCAAGCCGACACCTAACAGTAAAACTATAAAAACGAAATACAAGGTATTAAAAGAGGCTGACAACATGAGCCTTGTTGAAGTTGAACTGCTTACAGGAAGGACACACCAAATCAGAGCACACATGGCTTACATCGGTCATCCGCTTGTCGGTGACGGAAAATACGGCACCAACAAACAAAATAAAGACACAGCCTTAAAATGGCAGGCACTCTGCTCTTACAAGCTTGAGTTCGCTTTTGAAACGGACGGCGGAATGCTTGAGTATCTCAACGGCAAAGCCTTTGAAATCAAGGATATTTGGTTTTGGAATTATATAAAAAGCTTCAACTGAGAAATTTACTTTTGAGAGCTTTAAAGGCAAAAGCTTAATTATGCCGTATAACGGTATGCTTATCTTCCGATTATTGTAAACACCTAAAGCATCGGTATTTTCCGATGCTTTTCTTTTGTACAGCTTCAAGCCTTCCGCACATTACTCATTCAAACAGTAAACGACATTTTTGTATATAAAAATTTACATTATGTTAATTATAACTCATCGCCTTTGTAGTACAATAATTTAAGGTTATTCTAAAGGAGAGTTGCGGTTGTTTGGATATATTAGACCCTGCAAACCCGAAATGCTTGTAAAGAATTTTGAATTGTATAAGTCGGTTTATTGCGGGCTGTGCAAACAGCTTGGAAAAAATTACGGTGTTTTCGCACGGCTGATATTAAGCTATGATTCAACTTTTTTTGCTCTGATAAGTGCAGGCTTAAACCACAATAATTGCAATGCAAAAATTACCTGCAAATGCTGTACCTGCAATCCTTTGAAAAAGTGCAATTACTGTTCTTTTTCCGATAATTCCTTGGAAGCCG
>JBGVDU010000323.1:0-2726 GCA_045119555.1 Acutalibacteraceae bacterium
TCGTTAAGCAATGCTTCGATTTCCTTGTCCTCGCTGATACGCTTTGCAACGTAGACGGGGTCGGGGCGAAGAGGTCTTGCCATTACGGTGTCGGACGGTTTTTCAATCTCCCTTTTCTCGGGTTTTTCGGGTTCATTTTGAACGCTCTGCACCTGCGTATTTTGTTGTGGTACAGTATTTACTGTGGTTTTCTGCGGTACATCGGCAGTCTTGGGCTGAACCGTCTGAGTAGGTGTGATAGGTTGAACAGGTGCGATAGGCTGAACAGGCAAACTCGACTGAGCTTCTCGGGCAGGCTGTGCGGAAGGTACATAATTTACTGACGAAGCCTCCGACACAGCAGGTGATGAAATGCTTTGAGCAGACGATTGTGCAGGAGTAATAACATTGCCGTTTTTGGCAATAATATTGAAAGATGTCCAAAACTCAATGCAGTCTTTGACGTCAAAGGCATCCATATTCAGCTGTTGTGAAATGGTTTCTGCTTCAAACTGCTCTCCGCTGTGGCGAAGTATCCACAAAAGAACCTTAAGCTGAGCGGAGCCTGCGATTTTTAAATATTTGTCAACTACGTCTGTCGGAACGGCAAAAATACTGCCCCAACAGCCAAGATTTACACTGTAACTCATAAATAACTCCCCTAAAATGAATTATTTTATTATATAAATAATTCTGCTAAAGCCGCACTCGGGCGAATGTAAATTTAAAAAATTTTGATACTAAATTATTATATCATATTTACAAGAAAATTAAAACATATTTTGAAAAGTAAAAGTTTAAAAATCCTTGCTTATGAGCAAAAAGATAGTCTGTATGTTACTTGACTTAATTCTTTGCGAGGAATATAATTAATATGTAGGATTTAAGGCGATATGCAATTTTATCGTCAGCCTTACGGTGACAAATTTTGTTTTGCCGCTTAATACTTTGGTTATTTTTGGAGGAGAATATGATTGCGGATTTACATTGCCATACAAAAATATCCGATGGTTCAACTGCCATTGACGAGCTTGTTTTGTTGGCAAAAAATAAAGGTCTGGAAGCCATTGCCGTGACGGATCACGACACATTTGCAGGTGTAAAAAGAGCTGCTATTTTCGGCGATAAATTCGGGGTAAGGGTTATTCCGGGCGTTGAGATTTCAGCTTACGATTACGAAAGAAAAAGGAAAGTTCATCTGTTGTGCTATATGCCGAAAAGCTCAGACAGACTTTCCGGCATGCTGCGGGCAACTAACCATAACAGAAAACAGGCGATGACAATATCTATTCAAAAGGTGCTTAGGGCGTACCCGATTCCTTATGATATGATTCTTCGCAGAAGTGCGGGCAGTACAGGGCTGTACAAGCAGCACGTTATGCAGGCTCTTATGGACGCAGGTTATACAAACGAAATGTTCGGCGATGTTTTCAGAAAGCTTTTCGATTCCCGTTTCGGCCTGGCTAAGGTTAATTATGATTTACCGGATATTTTTGAGGCATTGAGGCTTGTAAAGGAGTCGGGCGGAATTGCCGTTCTTGCTCACCCTGCTGTATATAACAGCTACGATGTGATGTACGAGCTTATCGAAAAGGGTCTTGACGGAATAGAAACGTGGTATCCCAGAGCCAACGAAAATGATGCTGTTTTAATATCGCAGATTTGCGATAAATATAATCTTATAAAAACAGGCGGCACGGATTTCCACGGAATGAATACTACAAAGATTAATCCGCTCGGAACGTGTACAACGCCCGATGAAGAATTGAAAAAGCTGTTTGCTCTTGCAAAAAGCAGAGGGAATGAAAATATTAACGGAGGAGAAATATAATGAAATATACTTATTATACTAAGGGCGTTTGCTCTACTCAAATAGATCTTGAAATTGTTGATGATGTAATAGTAGATGTTAGTTTTATGGGCGGCTGTAACGGAAATTTAAAGGGCATAAGCTCGCTTGTAAAGGGAATGGATGTAGAAGAGGCGATTTCAAGGTGTGAGGGAATCACCTGCGGCAGAAAGGCTACATCTTGTCCGGATCAGCTTGCAAAGGCACTTAAAGAAGCACTTGAAAGTATTTGATTATTTATTATGAGCAAGAATGAAAAAAATAATGTGGCAGAGGCGGAAAGCCTTTGCCGCAGATTCAATTACAGTACGCCGATAGGCAATATTTGCATAGAAGATAACGGTAATGCTATAACGGCTGTAACCTTGGATAAAAACAGTTCAATCGTTAATAATAATGAAAAGGAATCTCCGCTGGCAAGGCTTGCTTTTAAACAGCTTGACGAGTATTTCAAGGGTGAACGCAAGAAATTTGATTTGCCGCTTTGTCCTAAAGGAACTGATTTTCAAAAGCGTGTTTGGAAAGAGCTTTTAAAAATTCCCTACGGAGAGGTGTGCAGTTACTCGGATATTGCCGAAAGAATAGGGAGTCCTAAGTCATGCAGGGCAGTCGGCGGTGCAAATAATAAAAATCCTATTCTCATTATTGTACCTTGTCATCGTGTAATCGGCAAAAACGGGAGCTTAGTCGGCTATGGGGAAGGTCTTGACGTAAAAGAATTCCTGTTGAATTTGGAAAAATCACAAGGAAAATAAAAAAAGTTAAAAAAAGTGTTGACAAAACCTTTTGAATGTGGTATATTAATATAGCACTGAGGCGAGGGCAAAAAACATAAGGTCGTTACGCTTTAGTCGCAAGCAGAAAGCAAAAGCTTACTGTGCTGGTGTAGCTCAGTTGG
>JBGVDU010000324.1:0-4484 GCA_045119555.1 Acutalibacteraceae bacterium
ACCCTTACAGCTAAAGCACTGTACATCAACCTCTGCAGACGGCTCCGTAAACGGGAAGTGGTGCGGACGGAAGCGAACAACGCTGTCCTCGCCGTAAAGACGCTTAATGAATGTTTCGAGTGTGCCCTTTAAATCTGCGAATGTGATATCCTTATCAACAACAAGTCCCTCAATCTGGTGGAAGAGCGGAGAATGTGTTGCATCAACAGCATCACTTCTGAAAACTCTGCCCGGAGAGATGATTCTGATTGGCGGCTTTTTCTTCTCCATAACTCTAACCTGTACAGGTGATGTCTGAGTTCTGAGAACAATATTGTCTGTGATATAGAATGTATCCTGAGTATCTCTTGCAGGGTGGTCCTTTGGGATATTCAAAGCTTCAAAATTGTAGTAATCATATTCAACCTCGGGGCCGTCAACAATTTCAAAACCCATGCCTACAAAGATTTCCTTAATCTCATCAAGCACTACGGACAACGGGTGCTTGTGACCAAGCGGTGACATATCCGACGGAAGAGTTACGTCAAGCTTCTCCTCGGCAAGCTGATTATTGAGCTTTTCCTCGGCAAGCTGTGCCTTTTTAACTTCAATGGCCGATTCAATAGTACCTCTAACCTCATTTGCAAACTGACCGATGACGGGACGCTCCTCCGGAGTAAGCTTACCCATTTGCTTAAGGATAGCAGTCAACTCACCCTTTTTACCGCAGTATTTTACACGAAGTGCTTCAATGTCCTCAATAGAGGAAGCGTTTGAAAGCTCTTCTTCCGCTTTTACACGAATTTCTTCAAGCTTAGCTTTCATAATCTTCAATCCTTTCATATATAAAATTAATTACATTTTCTGCGTTTAACGTTTTACGGCAATAAAAAAACGCCCTACGGAAATACATAACACTCAATATTTCCATGGGACGACATAGCCGTGGTACCACCCAAATTCTGTTTACAAGAGCAAACACTCCGTCGGCATATAACGGTGCCAACCGTCAAGACCTACTTATTTGTTCAGCCTTACCGCTCAAAAGGGAACTTCACCGTCTAATCCGTACAGGCCTGCTTTCAGCCACGGCACGCCCTCTCTTGTTACGATTTGTTGACAGCTACTTTACTTTATCTCTGCGTTTATTGGGTTATTAAACTTTTTATAGGCAAAAACCTAACTGTTAATAATATATCATTTATTCGGAAAATTTTCAAGGGGATTCAGAAAATTTATCTTATCCTATCAAACAATCACATCAATATCTTTAAGTATTTGCAGTAAATTATTTCTTGAGATATAAGTAATTTTCAAGTCAGCTACTTTTTTTCAAAGAAATCACACATTAAATATAATTATAGGCTTCTTTATACGACAAGCATCGACATATCTTTTAATAAGTTATCATTAAATTGTAAACTTTTCAAGAGGATTTGCAAAATTTCTTGAAAAAATTCGGCAAATGTGATATTATTTTTATGCTATTTTTCATTTTATAAAAGATACGGGAGATTTTAGACTATGGATACTTTTGTTGAACAGCTGGTTATTAAAAAAAATACGGGAAAGGACACCGCAAACCTCATCATCAAGCTTTTGGCACTCTTTGCCATACCTGCTGTTTTTGTGCTTTTGGGTGTAACGGTTAACTTTTATTTCATCATCGTTGCACTTTGTGCATTTTTCTTTGTTGTTTACGCATCATATTATATTATAACAGGTATGTATCTTGAGTATGAATATGCAATTACAAACAGCAACATTACTATCGACAAGGTAATCGCAAAGAGAAACAGAAAAAGAATCATCAGCGTTGACATCAAACGCTTCAACACCTTGAAAAAGGTGAACACGGGTGATTTTAACAACAAATCCTACAAAAAGGTTTTCAAGGCAAGCATCACACCGAACGGTGACGATGTTTACGGTGCGGAAATGCACCTTGACAAGTTCGGCGGAGAATGTCTGCTGCTCTTCTCACCCGATGAAAAAACTCTTGCGGCTATGAAGCCATACCTCAAAATGACTGCAAGAACAAATCTAAAAAAATGATTTATTTTTATGAATTTACCACCTCATTTCGGGTGGTAAATTTTTTAACCGACAGTAATTATCACGCTTGATTGATAAACCGAAACATTTACATCACAAGCGATAAAAATCAGTATGCAGACACAAAAGCTTTGTTTTTATTTAAAATAAATCCGAAAGGCATATATAAAATATGAAAATACTCTTCATAAATCTGCCCTATTACGGGCATGTGATTCCTACCATAGGTCTTGTAAACGAATTGATTGAAAGAAACCATCAAGTTACATATTTACTCCCCTACGACTGGAAGGACAAAATCTCAGCCTGCAAAGCCGATTTTGCAGGCTACGAAAATAATCCCAAGCTATCTGAACAAATAAAAAACGCAGTAACTGCCGCCGAAAAGCTTGCACCTCAATATGATTTAATCATCTATGAGCAATTTTTCTTTTTAGGGAAACATCTTGCGGAAAAATTCAACAAACCCGCTGTGCGTATCTTCACCGCACCCGTCACAAACGAAAGGCTTATGAATGAATATATAAACGCAGGCGGTGCACTGGGGATTTTCCGTTTTGAATGGATAGGCAGACAATGGACAAAGGAGGTTGCAAACGGTATTACTCTAAAAACCGACTGCTGGCTTAAAGAAATCGTGCAAAATCCGCCCAACCTCAATCTTGTTTACACATTAAGAGAATTTCAGCCTTATGCAGAGGATTTTCCCGAAGAGAATTTTAAATTCCTCGGTGCTTCAATTTATGACAGAAACGAGAAAAAAGCATTTGATATTCCAAAAAACAACAATCCCTTGATTTACATCTCTCTCGGCACGGTTGTAAAGGGTGCAAAAACATTCTTTAAAAAGTGCTTTAAGGCTTTTGAGAATGAAAATGTCACGGTGATTATGTCAGTCGGAAATTCGTTTAATCAAAATTCTCTCGGAAACATTCCCGAAAATTTTTATATTTACCCTTCCGTGCCTCAGCTTGAAGTATTAAAGCACGCAGATATTTTCATCACTCACGGCGGAATGAACAGTATTTCGGAAGCATTTTACTACGGTGTTCCCATGGTTGTTATTCCGTTTATGGCAGACCAACCGACTAACGCCCGACGAATTGAGGAAATGGGACTGGGTAAGAGTTTAATTTACAAAAAAATCACATCGAAAAACTTGAAGCACACTGTTTTTTCTGTCTTGAAAAACGAAAACATCAGCAGAAATATTTCCGATATTCGTAAAAAGCTTCAAAGCTGCCCGGGCAATCAATTCGGAGTAAGTGCGATTGAAGAATATTATTTTAATTTTAATAAACCAAAATAACCCAAATATTTTAACAATCATCGGCATAACCTAATAATTAACTAAATTTATCTATGAAAGGAGTTATTGTATGAGCATGAAAGTATTACGTCTTTTTGGCAATGACAATTTTAATGATGATTACAACTGTGATTTAGATCCCGAAAACATCTTTTATGATGTAATTGACGGTATTAACATAAAAAGAGGCGGCGACTGCAACAAGGGAACATTCGGTACACTTGCATGTATATGCGGAAGCTACGGAATGGCAGGGGCGGCTATGTTGTGCGGAAGTGCGGCTATGACGTGCGGTTCGGGAATTGTTAAAATGATTCTTCCCGATAAAATTTACCCTATCGCCGCATCTAATCTGTGGGAATCCGTTTTTGTTCCGCTTTCCACAAGCGAGGACGGAACTCTTTGCTACGATGAGATTGACAAAATTTCGGAGGCATGTGAGGGTTGTTCAGCCGTTGTAATCGGCTGTGGCTTAAAGGTAACGGAGGACACCGAAAAAATAGTTACAACACTGCTTGCCGAGTGCACCAAACCAATAATTCTTGATGCAGACGGCATAAACTGCTTGTCAAAGCATATAGATATATTAACAAAGCGTACCGCCCCGACGATTCTTACACCTCACCCGGGCGAAATGTCACGCCTTAACGGCTGTACCGTTGCACAGATTCAATCTAACCGACAAAAAACCGCCGTTGATTTTGCAAAAAAATACGGCTGTACTCTTGTTCTAAAGGGTGTTAAAACGGTTGTGACAGACGGTGAAAAGGTTTCGATTAATCCAACGGGTGACGGCTGTTTGGCAAAGGGCGGCAGCGGTGATGTGCTTGCAGGCGTTATCGGAGGTCTTGTTTGTCAAGGTGTAGATGTTTTCAAAGCCGCTGTTGCCGGAACATATCTCCACGGAGAAGCGGCAGAGGAATGTTCAGACGAGTATGCGATGTCCTGCGTAAGTGCAAGAGATGTTATTCACGCCATAAAATATTTAATGTAGGTGATGTCTTATAAAAAATCTGAAAATCGCTTTAGTCGGATTCTTGGCACTTATCCCGATGCTAACTTCATGCGAACTACCGATTTCGCTGTCACAGCCCGAGCCTGCCTCCCCTATTCTTGAGCTTAACGGGGAGGTTTGTCGGGT
>JBGVDU010000325.1:0-3287 GCA_045119555.1 Acutalibacteraceae bacterium
ACCTTATCAACCGTTTCTACGATATCGCAGACGGTAAGATTCGTTATGACGGTATCAATATTAACAAGATTAAAAAATCAGACCTACGCCGTTCACTTGGTATTGTTTTGCAGGAAACAAACCTCTTTACGGGCACAATTATGGATAATATCCGCTACGGTAAGCTTGACGCAACGGATGATGAGTGTATAGCCGCAGCTAAGCTTGCAAATGCACACGACTTCATCTCCCGTCTGCCCAACGGCTACGATACTATGATTGACGGCACAGGCGGAAGTCTTTCTCAGGGTCAAAGACAGCTTCTTTCAATCGCCCGTGCGGCAGTAGCAGACCCGCCTGTAATGATTCTCGACGAGGCTACTTCTTCAATCGACACAAGAACTGAGTTCCTCGTTCAACAGGGCATGGATTCCCTCATGCACGGCAGAACGGTATTCGTTATCGCTCACAGACTTTCAACGGTTAAGAACTCCGATGTTATCATGGTGCTTGAGCTTGGAAGAATCATCGAGCGTGGCGACCATAATGCACTCATTGCTCAAAAGGGTAAGTATTATCAGCTTTATACAGGTGCTTTTGAGTTGGAGTGATTTTCCGATAATTCCGAAAGAAAGCGTATTCTAAAATAAACGTAAAACAAACCGTCCGATAGGCATATTGCTTTTCGGACGGCTTTTATGTATAATGTAGCTGAAGGTATTATACTAAGTTCCAATAAATAAAACGCTTTAATTAGAATCTTAGTATAAATTCAAGTTGTTGATGATTAAGGGAGGTTTTGAAAAATGGGCGATTTAATTTGTGATTTGTTGGAAGAGTTGTTAAGTGGATTACTGGAAAGCAGTAAGGTGCCAAAGGCGATAAGATACATTCTGTCAACCGTGCTGTACATAGTGTTGATATTTTTCTTCGCCTTTATTGCAATAATAGGCGACACGGCAGGCATTCGTGTTTTCTTTGGGGTGTTGGCTGTATTGTTTTTGATATTTTATGTTCATTCGATTAAGAAAATTCACAGAAGCTGATAATAAACAAGAGGAGAGCCGTTTTAGTCGGTTCTCCTCTTGATTTTTACGAATAGATTTAATTTGCTTCGGAAACTCCGAACATATCATTGAGAATTTTCGTACCGCTTGTTGTTTTGAAAATTTTCTCTTTTGCGGCAAGTACAGCTTTTTCGCTTACTCCGTCCTCGTAAAGATTTACAAGGAAATCGGCTTCAATAAGGATTTGACAGTCTGCACCGTCAATGTTTTTGTAGGTGTGGTGTCTGCCTACAAGAGTGCATACACGCTCTGTTGTTTCCTCGTCAAAGCCAAGTCCTGCAAGCATTTTTTTTGCTACGGGAGGCCCTTCTTGCTCTTGAAGCTTACCTCCGCAGGAATTGAATTTTCTCTCGGCATTTTTAATTCCGCAGTCGTGAACATAAGCGGCGGCTTCTAAGGTGAAAAGCTCTTTATCCGTAAGCTTTTCCTGTCTGCCGATTAGCTCGGATAGGCTGTGAACCTTTAGAAAATGCTGTATTCTTTTAGGGTCGCCGCTGAAATAGTTAATCATTTCAAGGCAAAGTGAATCAAGTAATTTTCTGTCCATAAATATCACCCGTCGGTATTAATCTTCATAAGAGGTAGTAACCGTCTGAGCGTTTTTGTACTCTTCGGGAATTTCCATTTCAAGGTCCTCAAGCATATCTGAGTTTACATAAAGCGTGCAGTCGCTCACAACGGTTACGGGAGTTTCTGCCGCACTTTGTCCTCTGAGAACGGAAAGAGCCATATCGCCCGTCTTTTTGCCGAGTGCCTCAAAGTCAAAGCAGTAGCCAGCAAGACACCCTTCCTTAACCTGTGAAAGGTTTACTCCGTAAACGGGAATCTCGCCGATAATCGCTTGATTTACAACGTCCCATGAGTTCATGGCAAGCATGTTGTCGGGAAGAAGAGTTATTGCCTCAACCTCGGGAACAATTCCTGCGGCGGCAGATGCGATTTCTGTTGGGTCATCAACACCGACATCGTAAATTTTAATACCGAGTTTTTCTGCTTCCTCTTTAAGCGTTGCAAGCTGAGCTGTTGTGTTGTCCTCACTCTTTGTGTAAATTACACCAAGCTTCGTAATGGACGGCTGGAAGGTATTAATCATGTTAAGCTGTTCGGTAATATTAAAAGCACTCGATACACCCGTGCAGTTGTTTGTCGGCTTTTCGTTCGATAAAACAAGATTAGCACCAACGGGGTCGGTTACGGCACAGAAAATTACAGGAGTTCTCGATGAAGCACTTATTGACGAATAAGCGGAAACCGATGCCGGAGTGCCTATTGTGATTACCAAATCATAACCGCCCGAAATTGCGATACCCTCTGCAAAGTCTTGACAATCCTCCTCGGCAGAAGCCTCCGAGCCTATGTTTACATCATATTCAATCCCTGCTTCATCAAGCGATTTCTTTATCCCCTCACAGCACTCGTTAAGCGATGAGTAAGACGCATATTGAATGATTGAAACCTTCGCTTTTCGTGTTGAAAGATTTTCCGCTTGACTTTCTTCTTGAGAAGCCGTGTCCGTATCTGCCGTTTCACTCGATAAACCGCACCCCGAAAAAACAAAGCAAACAAGCAGTGTAAGCATAGTAAAAACAGATATAAATCTGATAAATTTTTTCATAAAATAAAACCCCGATTTCCGTTTGTAAATATTGTATATAAAATACCAATTTCTGACTTTTTGTTGATTTTATCACACAGCAAAAGGTTTGTCAAGATTGAAGAAAAAGTATAAATCATTAATCGGTAAACGACAAATTAGCCGTAAAAAACATACCAAAACCCAAAAGTATCTGAGAAAGAAACCGTCAGATACCCCGTGGAGAACCACTGTCAGCAGGTTCTCCCCGTTCAAACTGCACGAAGTGCAAAAAATTCCTTTAGTGCCCCTCTCCGCTGAGTGGAGTATAAAGGAGTTTCGCTCACTGCGGTGAGCGACAAGGACGCTGTCCTTGACCTGCAAGCCTTTGAAAAGGCTTGAGCGAAACTTAAATAGGTTGTTGCAAAAACAAAAAGCAAACAAAAACAAAGGCGGTCGCAAGGTCGCCGAGATGAAAGCGAGCGACTTGAAACCCGCAGGGTTTCACCCAGAGCGAGCGGCAAAGGACTGATGTAGAAAAGTCAAGCCGCAGACCCGACACGGGGGTGTCGGGGGAGATTGCCGTTTTCAGGCAATCTCCCATGACTTCGCTTTTGCCTACTTTTGCCGAACAGCAAAAGTAGGTGCCCCGCCCCGGCAAGAGGGGC
>JBGVDU010000326.1:0-3808 GCA_045119555.1 Acutalibacteraceae bacterium
GGGTTTCTCAAATGTCGGACTTGGTATAGTTCATTCAATGGCTCATCCGCTTGGTGCTTTATATGATACACCGCACGGTGTGGCAAATGCCATAATTCTTCCTACTGTTATGGAGTACAATGCTCCCGATACGGGTGATAAGTATAAGTATATCGCTCAGGCTATGGGCGTTGAAGGCACTGAAAGCATGACTGTTGAAGAGTACCGCAAAGCGGCTATTGATGCCGTTAAGCAGCTTTCTGTCGATGTGGGTATTCCTACCGATTTGAAGGAGATTGTAAAGGAAGAGGATATTCCGTTCCTTGCACAGTCTGCGTATGATGATGCTTGCAGACCCGGTAATCCGAGAGATACAAGCGTTGAGGAGATTACAGAGCTTTACAAGAGTCTAATGTAATTTTCACATGATTTAATTTTTTGATAATAACTTGTAGTCATAATTTGATGCTTCCTAAAACACACAGAAAGCCGTTCCGTATTAGTTGCGGAGCGGCTTTCTGCCTTTTGCGTATCTATAAAACACCCAAACACATCAAAAAGCTTTCGGGTGTTGGAATATTCAACGGTATTATTCCAAAGTAAAAATTTGAAAATCAGAAGTGAATTTCACTTTGATATTGCTTTTTTCAAAATAATTAACAATATAGCTTTTAAGATCATCACTCGGTTTTTCGTCGAGCGAAAAATATTGACCGCCGCATGCGTCGTGAAAATGTACATTAATATGAAAAACGCTGTCTACGGCTTTTTTCATTTTTAAAACATCTGAATAATCTAAGTTCATTGCAATACCTCCATTTAAAATTTGTGAGATAATATGTTGATTATTTTATATTTCCCTTATTTAATTAAATTAACCCTAATGTTAAGAAGCATTAGGGTTAAAATATTTTAAAAATAAATTCTGCTTTTAAAATATTTAAGAAGCGTTGATTTTCGATTAAAGAAGATTTTCCTTCTCAAATGCCTGACGTAAATCATCAATGATATCTTCGGCATCTTCAAGACCTACACTCATGCGGAAGAAACCGTTATGGAACTCTTCGGGATAGAGGTACTGACGCTCATCGTTTTCGCCGATGAAAGCAATCAATGTTCCGTCATGACCGAGAGATACGGCAGATGTAATAATGTTCAAGTGGCTTACAACTCTGTTGAATGTATCGTGATCGGCATTAAGACCAAAGGAAAGAACACCGCCGAAGCCGTTTTCCATCTGAGAAACTGCGATATCGTGATCCTTATGGTCCTCAAGACCAGGATATGCAACGAAGCTTACACCCTTAACAGTTTTAAGGAAACGAGCAACTGCCATAGCGTTGTCGCAGTGTCTTTGCATACGCATTGGGAAAGTAACGGCACCACGCATGATGAGCCAAGCGTTGAACGGGCTGATTGTGCCGCCGAGGTTAACCTGTGATTCGTAGCGAATTTTATCAAGATGCTCCTTCTTACCGATGATTGCACCGCCCATAGCATCGCCGTGACCGTTGATATACTTTGTAAGGCTTTCAACTACGAAGTCTGCACCAAGCTCGATAGGACGTGTAACGTAAGGTGAAGCGAATGTATTGTCAACAGAAAGGAAAGCGTTGTTTTCGTGAGCAATCTTAGCCAATGCTCTGATGTCGCAAATCTGAAGTGTTGGGTTGCCGGGAGTTTCAACGTGAATAAGCTTTGTGTTAGGACGGATAGCCGCCTTAACAGCATCAAGGTCAGATACATCAACAATAGTAGTTTCTACGTTAAACTTCTTGTTGAAAAGCTCGTTGAAAAGTCTGTAAACAGCGATGTATGTAATCTTTGAGAAAATTACATGGTCGCCGCTTTTAAGCATTGCGAAGAAAAGACCCGATAAAGCCGCAACACCGCTTGCGAGTACAACGCAGTCTTCACCGTTTTCAAGGTCGATAAGCTTTTGCTGTAAATCCTTTTGGTTTGTACCGCCGTTTCTTGTGTAAATGTTGATGTTAGGGTCACTCCAGTTAGCAGCACTTGCATCGTAAGGGAGAGCGTAGCTGTTAGCAAGAGTAATCGGGTGCTGAATTGCCCCTGTTGCAGGGTCAATGCCGTTGCCTGCGTGAATAGCTCGTGTTTGGAAACCGTATTGTGTTCCGTCTTTTTTCTTTTCCATGATTTTTCACTCCTAAAATGATTATATGTACCCTGTATTTTGGTTGTAGGTATCTTGAAATCACCTATAAATACGCAAAAGGGTGTTTGCACCGCTGCGTTATTTTTCGGTGGTTAGATTAGATTTGCATTACCATTATATTAAAGTACAGTTTTTTTGCTACCGAAAGCGCCGAATAAATTAATTTAAACGGTATGCGGCACTTGCAATAAACATTATAATACTATTTTTAAAAAATTTCTACCTTTTATGGAATAAAAGAGTAAAAGAATGTAAAAATGGTTTATAAAATCAATTTATCATAATTATACCTGCGGTTTGTCGATTTGCTATTCACCTTATTTATTTAATTTTCATATTATAAAACGATGTGGAGGTGATTAAGTGGCATTTACCGATAGAGAGCTTTTGGCTCGCCTTCTAATGTGCGAGGCGGGAGGCGAAGGGGATGACGGAATGCGTGCCGTTGCAACAGTAATTATGAACAGAACAAATGTTCCTTACGGAGAGTTTGCGAGAATAAGCAATGGCGGAGATGTGCGTGCGATTATCGAACAGCAGGGGCAGTTTACTTGCATGATGACCAGTAAGGGAGGATATTATAATTCGCAAAATGTTTATAACATGACACCGACGGAAGAGCATTACGAAATCGCCGATTGGGCACTTGCAGGCAATACGTTCGGTGCCGTGGGAGATTCTCTGTTTTTTTTCAATCCTTACAGCGATACTTGTCCGCCGTATTTTCCGTCCAACGGTCTGGGCGTAATTTATAACAGAATCAATAATCATTGTTTTTATTCACCAACAGAAAAATATCAGTTTACATAGTATGAAAGGAGAGCAATATGGCTAATAATGTAGACTTAGGACAAATTTACGGACTCAATTGTCCGCCGGGAGGGTGTATAGGCACAACAGCAAGCTTAAACCCGAACATACCTACTTTGGAACAAATCGCTTCGTATAATCTTGCAAATCCTCCGCAGCCGGTGTATAATGCAGGTGTCAACATAAGTGAACTACCCAACTTTTTTCAAAGCAGAAACCCCGATGTAAACAGTACTCCCGCGACGATGCTGACAACTATTTCTTCAAATCAATCGGGGCAGTCGAGTATGGATCAAGCGTCCAATCAAACAACGCAGGCTAATTCTCAAATGACCCGTAATCCAAATTCGCAGACGGCAATGAATCAGCCGGCGGTAATGAATCAGCCAAACGAGCAGAGTAATATGCCGATGCGTACTCAGTCTGCACAATCTCCCACAAACGGCGTAACCAATTCGCAAAATGTTCCGATGACTCAAGCTCAGATTGACGAAGAGGAGCCAGGAATGCTTGCTCCGATTCCGAATTATAATCAGCCCTTTCCTGTAACGGCAGAGTCGATTCAGTATCTTAACAGCTTCATGCTAACGCAAATAGGACGTAGGGTAAAGGTTGAATTTCTTATAGGCGGAGGTTCACTTGTAGAAAGAAACGGTTATCTCCTTGCGGTGGGAGCTAATTTTATTCTTCTTAACGAAGCCGGCACGAATGACATTTTGTCATGTGATTTTTATAATATTAAATTCGTGACATTCTATTATTAAGATTAAAATTATCGCTTACTTGACGGTAGGCGATAATTTTTTTAAAAAAATTTATAATAACCTATTGACCCTCACCTTA
>JBGVDU010000327.1:0-1879 GCA_045119555.1 Acutalibacteraceae bacterium
GTCAGCATTGCAAGCAATGATAATCCTTTTATGTGTGACGGCTGCAGCAGTGAAGCAAGAATTTGCTGTAATTACCTTGTAAGTGCAAGACAGAGAAAAAAAGACAGAATCAAGGTTATTTTGGTCAACGAAAAGCTCGGATATTAAAAACCAATCCCCTGCCTATAAAAAGACAGGGGATACAAACTCGAAGGATTCACAACGAATTTCGGCAGATTTTATTTGAGATAAAATCCGATTTAAAAAACATTTCCGTCAATCAGAAATCAAAATTGTTCTGATTCTTTTTGTTCTGATTGTTCTGAGGCTTCTTATTTTGGTTGTTCTGCTGATTTTTGTTCTGATTCTGCTTCTGAGTATTTGGGTTATTCTGCTGGTTCTTGTTCTGTGGATTGTTATTCTGATTGTTCATTTACATTCACCTCCCGACGGGAATTATTATTTGCAGAATTTTATTTTCTATTCAATCTATTACAAATGATTTTCATGGTGCTGTTATGAAAAGTTTTCCAAAAGAATTTTTAAATAAAATGCAGGAGCTGCTCTCCCCCGAGGATTACTCAGCCTTCCTCGCAGACTGCGAAAAAACTCCGTTTAGGGGTATCAGAGTTAATACTCTGAAATGCAGTAAGGAAAAGGCCTTAAATTTTTTGCCCTTTGCGAAAGAGCAAACGCCCTTCTGCGATAAGGGATATTACATTCCTTACAACACTAAAAATATCGGCGATGAGCCGTTTCACCATGCGGGTGCATTTTACGTTCAGGAGCCGAGTGCTTCGTCTGCCGTAACCGTTCTTGATGTTCACAAAGGCGACAGAGTGCTCGATCTCTGTGCCGCTCCGGGAGGAAAGTCCACTCAAATTGCCGCAGAGCTTGACGGCACGGGACTGCTTTGGAGCAATGAATTTGTAAAAAGCAGAGCAAACATTTTACTTTCAAATATCGAGAGAATGGGCATATCGAATGCGGTAATTTCAAATTGTCACCCCGATACGCTGTGCAGGTCACTCAGCGGTTACTTTGACAGGGTTCTTGTAGATGCTCCCTGCTCGGGTGAAGGAATGTTCCGTAAAGACGACACCGCTGTTGAGGAATGGTCACTTGAACACAGCATTTCTTGCGGTGAGCGTCAGCTTTCAATATTAGACAGTGCCGCTCTTGCTGTAAAGAACGGAGGTACTCTTGTTTATTCGACCTGTACCTTCTCGACATTTGAAAACGAACAGGTTATCACTCGTTTTCTTGAAAATCACAAGGATTTTGAGCTTATCGACAGCGGTGTGACTTTTGGACGAAGGGCACTCGACAAGGCGGTTAGAATCTTACCTGCTGACGGCGGTGAGGGTCATTTTGTGGCTAAACTCAGAAAAACGGGCGATTATTCACAAACTCCAGTCTTGCCTGCCTCGATAAATAAATTTCCCGAACGTGATGCGGCATTAAAGCTTTACGATGATGTCTTTAAATCACATATATTCGGTGAGAATTTTCAAAAAATCGGTGATAAAATTATTCTTTTGCCGAATATTGATTTACCTCCCATGAACTCTCTCGGTGTTATCAGAGCAGGCATTTTATTCGGTGAGGTTAAGAAAAACCGCATAGAGCCTTGCCATTCGCTGTTTATGGCGGCTAAAAAGGAAGATTTAAAAAGCTTCGTGGATTTAAAATACGATGATCCTCGTTTGGAAAAATTCTACCACGGCGAAGAAATTGAAATTGATAACAATATAAAGGGATTTACCGCCGTACTTGTTGAAGGCGTTGTTACAGGCTTCGGCAAGGCAAGCGGTGGTGTTCTGAAAAATCGTTACCCAAAGGGATTAAGAAAATTGAAATAATTAAGGAGAAACTATGGGCAAGCTTTCCGATATAGGTA
>JBGVDU010000328.1:0-7075 GCA_045119555.1 Acutalibacteraceae bacterium
CTTCAAATCTGTTCTCTATTTACTCTACTTCTGCCCCTCATGCCGGGGCGGGGCACCTACTTTTGCTGTTCGGCAAAAGTAGGCAAAAGCGAAGTCATGGGAGATTGCCTGAAAACGGCAATCTCCCCCGACACCCCCGTGTCGGGTCTATTACTTGGCTTTTCTACTTTAATCCTTTGCCGCTCACTCTGGGTGAAACCCTGCGGGTTTCAAGTCGCTCGCTTTTATCTCGGCGACCTTGCGACCGCCTTTGTTTATTTTTTATTTTTTTGTTTTTGCAACGACCTATCAAAGTTTTGCTCAAGCTTTTTCAAAAGCTTGCAGATTCCAAAGACAGCGTCTTTGGTCGCTCACCGCAGTGAGCGAAATTCCCTTATACTCCACTCAGCGGAGAGGGGCACTCGGGAATTTTCGCATTTCATGCGGTTTGAATGGGGAGAACCTGCTGACAGTGGTTCTCCCCGGAGTATCTGACGGTTATAATCGTCAGATACTCTTTTTGTTTTTGGTATGTTGTTTACGGGTGGTTTGTTTTTCGCCGATTTATGATTTTCAGCTTCGCTTCAAATCTGTTTTCTATTTACTCAACTTTTGCCCCTCATGCCGGGGCGGGGCACGTACTTTTGCTGTTCGGCAAAAGTAGGCAAAAGCGAAGTCAGGGGAAATTGCCTGAAAACGGCAATTTCCCCCGACACCCCCGTGTCGGGTCGGCTACTTGGTTTTTCTACCGTAGTCCTTTGCCACTCGCTCTGGGTGAAACCCTGCGGGTTTCAAGTCGCTCGCTTTCATCTCGGCGACCTTGCGACCGCCTTTGATTTTTTTATTTTTTACTTTACTCTTTTCGTTTACCCTGCTTAAAGTTTTGCTCAAGCTTTTTTAAAAGCTTGCGGATTCCAAAGGCGGAGCGTTGGTCGCACTCCGCAGAGTGCGAAACTCCCTTATACTCCACTCAGCGGAGAGGGGTACTCGGGAATTTTCGCATTCCATGCGGTTTGAATGGGGAGAACCTGCTGACAGTGGTTCTCCCCACAATATCTTTCGGTTATCACCTATCAAAGTTTTGCTCAAGCTTTTAAAAATATTATAACTCAGCTGAACTATTTTTCAATATATTTGGGCGAAAAAGCTTGGATTTACGCCGTTTTTTTTCGGGTGTGGAAAAAAGTTTTCGAGAAAATTAAAAAAATTGCAAAAAAAGTGTTGACAAAACTTAAAAGGCGTGGTATTATATATATCGTTGAGTGACGACAACGATGAAAACAAAGTAAAAAATCTTTTCTCGTTTTAAGTCAAGCAACTTAAATATAAGTGTATGCGAGTGTGCTGGAATTGGCAGACAGGCACGTTTGAGGGGCGTGTGTTGTATGACGTACGGGTTCAAGTCCCGTCACTCGCACCAACTGTTTAAATCTCGAAAATCCCATAAACACTGGGTTTTCGAGGTTCTTTTTTTGTCCTCAAACGGCTGTGGGGCTTATTTTTGGGTCTTAAATTTGATATTTTGAATTTGATTTATTTATTAGGTTATTTTTATTTACAAAAGAATTGAAAAAATAAAAAATACTTCATCTCAAGTGTTTATCATTAATGCTCAAGATGAAGTATTTTATTAAATTTAATTTAATTTGATTTAATTACTTGATGATTTGGTATTATTTTTCTTTAATTTTATTTTGCAAATCATCAATTATTTTATCAATTTTTTCGTTTTATTTTTCCTTATTTTCCTCTGTTTTGATTTCTTTTAAGTCATCAAGTAAAAATTTTAAAAAATCGCTAAACTGCTTGTCTGTCATGCCCATATCAGTTATTTTACCTCTTTTGCGTTTTACTACTATATTTAGTGGTTATTGACCGACTAATATTATCATAAATTTAAAAAGAATTAAGACTACATTACAAATTATATTTTCCCCATTCTAACCATTGATAAGCTTTAACAACTCCGTATTTGTGTTTATCTTCGTTAAACAATTTTTCATTTTCAATAATTATTTTTCCTTCAGCATTTCTATGTGGTTCGGTTTTCCATGCAGGATATTGCATACGATATTTACCGTTTTGTAAGTTTTTCATAAACTGCTCATTTGATACATTAGGGTCTAACCTATCTTGGTTAATTAACTCTTGATTTGCCCAGTTCTCCGCAGGAATGGTGGGTGTAGTTTTTTCTTTTATAATTTCTTTGCCAATAATAAGAGCGGAAATAATATCTAACAACATATAAATCCTCCTTTTTGAAATCATAACAGTAATTAATTGTATTGTTATTTCTGATTTAATACATTTTTAATGAAATGTCAATAATAAAACGAAAAATATTATATTATTTTTTATATCTCTATTTTGAACATCGTTTTTATATATAATTTTATCGCTATTAATACTGCTTTCTTCGTTAATGGTGACAATTAACATGACTTTAGCTGTCGGCGAAAATGAAAAATACTTCATCTCAAGTGTTTATCATTACTGCTCAAGATGAAGTAATTTATTTTGTTTTTCCGCAATTTTTTCTGTTTGCAGGTAAAACTTTTAAAATTCTGCATAAAATATCGTTAAACCCTCTTGACATACATTTTGACTGTAATGTAATATATGATTAGTGAATATATTACGGGCGGTTTGATTAAATTATTTTTGTTTATTATGCCGTGTTTTTATAAAAATACGGTGTTTTTTATTTACTTGGAGGACTTTCATAATTATGGATATTCGGGCAAGGCACAGCAGGAAAAAGATAACGGAGGCTTTCATTTCTTTGAGAGAAAAAAAGCCGATTGAAAAAATTTCCGTTGCGGAAATCTGCCGTGGTGCACAAGTAAACAAATCGACCTTTTATGCCCATTATAAAGATATTTACGACCTCTCCGACAAAATAGAAACGGCAGTTGTGGAAAATATTGTTGCTTCAATAAAAAATCCCGAAAAACTGCTTGAAAATCCCGATTTATTTGTTGAGGAGCTTTTTTATGCTTATGTGGCTGATGAAAAAATTGTAAGCACGGTTTTTTCGGGGACAAGGAGTGTTTTGCTTGCACAAAAAACAGAAACGGTGCTCAAAAGGCTGATATTTACACTTCGTCCCGAATATGAAAACGATATTGAAAAAAATATCATTCTGAGTATAAAAATATACGGCGGATTTTATGCCTTTCAAGTAAACAAAAAATACGGCACAGATAAGGTTATATCTGTTATCGGGCTTTTAAATAAAAAGATTTGAGGCTTTTCGTCATTTATACACGGAAAATAACAGAATTGTTATAAATTCGGATATTGCAGACTAAATCATTAAAATTCCGATACTTTTTAATAAACCGTTACTTCTCCGACTGTTGTGGGAATTTGTCGGTTGCAAGTCGGCGTTAAATAAGGTATTATTAATATATAAAGAAAATGTATAATGAAAAAACGGGAGCTACGAATAAATAAAGTTCAAAGGTCAATTCGGAAATATTTGTTCGGTGAAAATTTAAGAAAAGAGGGTTACTATGGCTAATCAAATTGATAATCGCACTCCGCTTGAGTTATTTTTATCCG
This sequence comes from Acutalibacteraceae bacterium, assembly GCA_045119555.1. Classification (GTDB taxonomy): domain Bacteria; phylum Bacillota; class Clostridia; order Oscillospirales; family Acutalibacteraceae; genus RUG592. The sequence goes on from JBGVDU010000328.1 coordinate 3,544, forward strand.
GCGAGGCAACTCACGCTTATGAGTATCTCGGTGCTCATTTTACAACAATGGATAATCAGGACGGTGTGGTTTTCAGAGTTTGGGCACCTAACGCAAAAAGTGTGTCTGTTGTGGGTGACTTCAATAACTGGGACTACAACGCAAATTATATGTACAAGATAAGCGATTCCGGTGTTTGGGAGGCTTTCATTCCGGGTGCTTGGGAGCTTGCAAACTATAAATATTGTGTGGAAACACCGTGGGACGAGAGAAATTTAAAAACAGATCCGTATGCGTTCCGCTGTCAGCTTCGCCCTGAAAATGCTTCTCAGATTTACAGCCTTGAGGGCTACAACTGGAATGACGACGCTTGGTACGAGTTTAAAAAGACTCATCCGCATAAGCATCAGCCTATCAATATATATGAGGTGAATGCAGGCTCTTGGAAAAAGAATGAGGACGGTTCATTCTATACATACAGACAGCTTGCCGAAACACTTGTTCCTTACGTTAAGGAAATGGGTTATACTCACATTGAGTTTATGCCGCTTACAGAATTCCCGTTCGACGGTTCATGGGGATATCAGGTAACGGGTTACTTTGCCGCTACATCACGCTACGGTACACCAAAGGATTTGATGTACTTCGTTGACGAGTGTCACAAGGCAGGAATCGGCGTAATTCTCGACTGGGTGCCCGCTCATTTCCCGAAGGACGGTCACGGCTTGGCTCGCTTCGACGGCACAGGCTGTTATGAATATGAGGATTGGAGAATAGGCGAGCACAAGGAGTGGGGAACATATATCTTCAATTACAGCAGATATGAGGTTAAGAGCTTCCTTATTTCCTCCGCTGTTTTCTGGCTTGAGGAGTTCCATTTCGACGGCATCAGAGTAGACGCTGTTGCTTCTATGCTTTATCTCGATTATAACCGCAAGGACGGCGAGTGGATTCCAAACCAATACGGCGGAAGAGAAAATCTCGTTGCTGTTGATTTCCTCCAAAAGCTCAATACAACCGTTCACACACTCCACCCCGAGGCATTGATGATTGCAGAGGAAAGCACCGCTTGGGCAAATGTTACAGGCTGGCCGATTAAGGATTTCGGCTTGGGCTTTGATTACAAGTGGAATATGGGTTGGATGAATGACACACTGAGATACGTTAAAGAAGATCCGCTGTGGAGAAATTGGCACCAAGATGAGCTTACATTCAGCATGGTTTACGCTTTCTCGGAGAATTTTATTCTCCCAATCTCACACGATGAGGTTGTTTACGGAAAGGGTGCTTTGCTTAACAAAATGCCCGGATACTATGAGATGAAGTTCCAGGGTATGAGAGGGTTTATGGCATATATGATGGCTCACCCGGGCAAGAAGCTTATGTTTATGGGAAGTGATATCGGTCAGTTTGACGAGTGGAATTCCAATGAACAGCTTCAGTGGAATTTGCTTACTTACGATATGCACAAAAAGCTCAATCACTATATAGCCACTGTAAACAAATTCTATCTAGATACACCTGCTATGCACGAAAATGACTACGATTGGAACGGTTATCAGTGGATAGCCTTTGATGACAGCGAACGCAGTGTAATTTCATTCCGCAGAATTGCTTATGACGGCAGTGAAGTAATTGTTGTATGCAACTTCCAGCCTGTTAAGCGTGAGAAGTATAAAATCGGCGTGCCTGTTTACGGAATTTATGAGGAGGTTCTCAATTCCGAAAGCGAGGAGTTCGGCGGCTGTAATATTGTAAACAGCGGAGATATAATGTCGGACGATATTCCCGACCACGACCTCGACTATTCAATCGAAATCACCTTGCCGCCGCTCGGTGTAATGTATTTTACACTCAAGGAGGAGCTTCCTGCCCCCGAAAAGCCTGAGCCTATTGAAGAGGACGAAGAAACTGAGGAGGCTTCTGAGACTGAGGAAAAGGTATCCGAAAAAAGCGAGGAAGCAAAGACCGCAGATAAGGTAAAAAAGCTTGAGGAAGCACCTAAAGCCAAGGCGGCTGATGTGGTGAAAAGTGAGATAAAAGAAACAAAAGAAACAAGGGCAGTCGAAGAAAAGACTTCAGAGGAAAAGACTTCAGAAGAAAAGACGAAGTAAAATTATCTTTGATATAATAAAAGCTCTCACGCTAATGCGTGGGAGCTTTTGAATACAAAAATATATAACTCTATTGCCCTGCTTAAAAACGGCGGTTATAATATAAATATCAATTTGATAAAAAGCGGTGAGTGAAAATGGAAAAGGTTATTTCGGTAGATTTAATGCGGAAAAGCGATGCCTATACAATAGAAAACTTTGTTGACAGCAAGGCTTTAATGTTCAAGGCAGGAAAGGGTATATTTAACAGCAGAAGGTGGACGGGCAGGACTGCTATTGTCTGCGGAAGCGGAAACAACGCAGGTGACGGATATGTTTTGGCTCTGCTGCTTAAAGAAGCGGGGATTGAAAGCACGCTGTTTCTGCTTAATGAGAAATTCTCCGAGGACGGAAAATATTATTTTAATAAGTGCTTGGAGCAGAATATTCCTTACACCGTGTGCGACGAAAATACCGATTTTGACGGATATTCCGAAATTGCAGACTGTATTTTCGGTACGGGCTTCAGAGGTGAGGTAAGAGGTATTGCGAGCGTGATTATTGATAAAATCAACGAATCGAACGCAGCTGTTATATCGGTGGATATCAATTCGGGATTAAACGGTGACAGCGGCACGGCGGAAAAGTGCGTTCATTCCGATTTAACCGTTTCAATAGGCTATTACAAAACGGGTCATTTCATTAATCAAGCGAGTGAGTATATTAAAAGCCTTGTGAATTGCGATATAGATATAACCCTTATCGGCGAAAGCTATTATCTTGCCGAGAAAAACGAGTGTGATGTGTCCGATATAAAAGCCTACGAAAACTGTGCCGATTTTTCAAAGCAGAGCGGAATAGAAATTTCCAAGTTGGAATTAAATCCGATAAAAGAAATTTGCGATTTTTCAAAGGCAAACGGGATAAATGTTTTGGTTAAAAATCTCGGCGAGTGCTCGGTTTTGTCGAAATCGGGAAAAACATTTATTATTAAGGAGCAGAAAAAATGGCTTATTCCGTAACAATCGACTTACACGGCGAAACAAAGGAAAGTGCCAGGCAAAAGCTTCAAGGCAAGCTGAAATCACTGCCCAAAGATACACGGGAATTGGTTGTAATTCACGGCTACCACGGCGGAAAAGCCTTACAGGAAACTGTGCGGAAATTTAAGCACCCAAGAATTGAACGAGTTATTTTAGGTCTTAATCAAGGCGAAACCGTGTTTCTTATAAAGAATATAAAATAATATTTGGTGAGCATAATGAAAATAGATATATGAAAGCATTACTGTGAGGAATTGCGGGATACGGCTTTGCATAAATCTTTAACGATTAATCCCAAACGACACTTTTCGGCAGTTATTAACAAATAGTTACTTGTTAGTTGCCTATTATTTAATGGAAAATTCATAACGTCTTAACAACTTTTTTTTTGAATTGGATATAATATAAGTGTACTCA
>JBGVDU010000329.1:0-6020 GCA_045119555.1 Acutalibacteraceae bacterium
TTTTCTTTTTGTGTTAGGTTATAGATATTGTTTTAATCTAACAATAAAGTCATTATGCTCTCGCTTGCGTATAATCAAAAATTCTCCCATGTGTGTTAAATGACTACACAATTCCGTTTATCTTGGATTTTAGAAATGAACGCAAGAATAATTCTTGCTGATTTCAGCTTGTTAACCTATTATTGATTCTAAAGTGTATTTACCTGGAATAAACATTACCTTGTGAATTCCACCCTGTAACCTTTATACAATTAGTTCCCGTCTTATATGAATCGTAATCCAAAGTTACCGAACAATTCCATAGCATACTTGCATTTCCTCTCCAGAATCTCAGTACATCCTTGCCTTCATCCGAAGCGGTTACAACATATGTGTAAATATATCCACTGGGACTGTTGGTAACCTGCCTGGGCTGATACAATTCAGAATTACTCCATTCTACGATGTTAATATCAGTGCCACCATTTTCAGACTTTGACGCATCGGAGAAATTAGCATACATTATAGCATTATCATTTTCCCATGAGTTAAAATCAGACAGATCAAGATAGATTACATCCCCGGTATGGAAATAGTTCTCGTTTACAACATATTCTACATATCCCCAATGGCCATGCTCTGCTATATCAGCAAAATAAGTGTTGTTACTATCTCTTCCTCCTGCACTCCACGAATTCCACTGTGTTGTTTTTCCGGGGTTGAAACGATTAAATGTAATATTATAAGCACTTGTAGGAACCTCTGCTGCCCATGTCACATCATCAATTTTAGTCATATCGTAGTGATCATGACCAAAAGTATTATCAACGAGTTCCATTACAGCATTATCATTATGAACCCAATGCTGTTGAGTGTTATCCACAAAATACAATGTAACCGTTTGAACAACCCCTTCAAGTTCAAACCCATCACTTGAAAGAGGAATCGTTCGATTATCGGCAGTTACAGCCTCATAAGTTACAAGATATCTTGATCCTCTAAACAAAGAGAAATCATCTTCCGGTACAACGGTTATACTGTCTGTATCGTCTTCTGAAACATCAAGGCTTAGTGGTGCTTGATACTGATATACAACCGTCTCGTTCTCTACATCAAAGATTTTAATTAAAGTCCGAGCATTCGTAACAGCACTGTGTCCTACATTTTCAATAGACGTGTTTATTGTAATCGAATCGCTTACATCATACGTTTTATCTGAAATAGCAAGTTGACCAATAAGGTTTATATCGGGCATACTTGATATTGATATCTCAAATTCTGCCGTACTCCGCGAAAGAAGTCGATCATCATCATAAACGTCTGAGCGAACCGTATATGTACCGGCTAAATTATCCGATGTGTTCCATGTCACTCGGCGTTCGGTATAACCATTCGGCATTAATTCAGAAAGTTCCGATTTATACTCTTCAATTACCTCATCATTATCATCCAAAACGGTAATAACATTAGTAAGATTTTTTGCAGAACGGTTATTGAATATATTATGTATACGGTCAAAAATAACTACATTTTCATAAGAAGAATACTCGGGTTTATCGGTAGATACCTGATTCGTTATCTTTCCCTCCGGCATAAGCACAGTAAGTGTTACAGGAGCGGAATTGACAACTCTTCTGACGCCATTCTCATCACTGTATGTTAAAGTTATATTATCAAGCAACACTGCATCTATACCGGCTGTCAGATTATCCGGTTCGGTAGGTATGGTAAAGTTTATAGTTTCACCAACATATAGCTCATCAAATGACCGTGTAATCTCTGTACCATCACTAAAAGTACCCTTAAATACTAAATCCGTTGCAACTATATCGTTATCTATTTTTACACGTCTATTTTCTTCACAAGTAATTATATAATTGTTGAGATTGGTTTCAGTTGCTGTATTAAGAAAATCATAATACATTCCGTTGCTTCCGATTTCAGAAATAAGAGTTTGGTACTGCGATCTGTTTGAATCATTTCCCAATCCGACAAAGGTTATGTTTTTGTCAATAATCTTTTGTGCTACTTCATCATAGTCATCTTCTGTATCAAGATTATCCAATGTATCATCGCTGAGATTTATAACATATCGGCTGTTCGGACTTTCAAAATTGTAGTTATCAAGAACATCAGACAGCTTTTCTCCTGTAATCGTTTGCATTGTTATATTTGCAAAAGTAAAATACGAATGCTGACTGCAACCATGTCTTGCATGACTGGTAATCGGTCCATAGCCGTTACCGTACTTTGTCGGCAATGAATAGTCATTAATTATGATATTCTCACCGTCCCAGAGCGAAAGCGATTCACTATCAGCATTTATAACAATATGATGCTCGTCATATACATTAGAGAACGGGAATGTTTGCAGTAAAGTTCCTTGATTTCCGGTATTACGGAAAGTATATTAAGTTCAATGCATTAAGGCTATACAGTTTTAGTCCGTTATTGGTTATAAGAACATAGTATCCACTGATGGTATCATCTTTAATAACGGTATTGAACAGGAAACCACCGCCGTCCGTAGCCTGCAAATCATAATAAGGAGTGACATTATAGCTTTCGGTAGTTTTCAGCTTGAAAAGTGCCGTATGAAAATGCTGATACACCTCAGGCATATCGTTTGTTTCGAGATCCTCTATCGCTGGCATATTATCGTCGAGATATTCATCAAGATCAGTCAGCGTTTCTGACAGAGTATACGCTAACGACTGATCTTGGATGATGCAGTCGCCGAAGATATCGGCAATCTCGGCGGTAAGCTCCGGGTTTGAAGCAAGACCCGGCTGGTAAGAGAAGCCGCCGTCATCATTCTGGAGCGAGGCAATGTACATTGCTGCGTTTGTCATAGCTTCTGTTTCACCCAGGTCTGCAAGTGCTTTCAGTGCGAGCTTGGTGTCGATGATGTCGCTGGCGTAGTTCTTGGCAAGACCGAAACCACCGTTGGGGTTTTGGGAATTTTTTAAATACAATAAATCATTTTCATCCCACAAATCATCAATTAACAGATAATCTGAAATATCATCTACATTAATCCAATCTTCACAATAACAATATGAAGATACAGCTTCCAATGATTCAATCACTTCAATATCAGAGTAATATGACGATAAATATTCAATAATATTTGTTATGTTTGTAGTTGTACTCTTTTCACCTTCTCCCCATGAACCATTATTATTCTGCACTAATTCTAAGTAATATAATCCATCTCTTAATACTGTATCACGTGTTATAGCTGAAACTTCAGCAAAAACAGAAATAGACCATAAATAGAAAACTTGTAATATTGCAATCAAAAGAGAAACTAAACGTATTTTTTTCATTTAATCACACTCCCTAATAATTGAAAGTATTAATAATTGTGTTGTTTTTTCAAAGCATAAAAAAATTTTGCGTTAAAATTTCATGTCATATTCAAAAAGCATATAAACTATTTTTTTACTCTGTTTTAAATGTTCAGTGCCCCACTCAAAATACAGAATAGAAACTTGAGTCACATATATTTTCTTTCAGAGAGAGGGGCAAATTGTTGGATGGAAAGCATTACGCTCTCTATAAACGATGAAATATAACAAAAAAGTGATTTGGTTTTACACCTTTATTTCATAAGTTAATATATTCCGTCTGAAATCTGAGAGAATTCTGAATAGTTATACTCTATTTAGCGAAAGGTTGCCTAAATCCTGTGCTCATATCGATCAGAACTATCAGGCAAAACGTACGAAAGGCGTGGAGAAATACTGACGTATTTCAAGAAGTTTGAAGGCAATTTGACGAAAAAAAACAAACAAAATGAGGTCAAACTCGTAGGACATGATTTAATGAGTGGTTCCTTTGAATTATTCTCTGTTAATTATTACATCATATTTCTTTGAAATTGCTTCAAAAAAAAGATCACATATTTCATCTAAAACAGCAATACTTTTTTTGTCCAACTTTTCTTTAGACACAGACATAAAGATATTGTAAGTACCCTCATTATCATCCACACGCCACATAGATTCTTCATCCCAAGCATCACATAAATGATAATGGCACACAATACCTGGCCATCCTGATTTTGATGCAGGTATAGACATCATGATTGAATCAAAATAGCCTTCCCAAATTGACAAAATATAATCATCATTCGGTCTTTTTAGTATAATCTGTATTTCAGGTTCTCCTTCAAAGCCTTTGTAAAACATATCATTTTTCATATTGATTTATCTCCTTATGGAGCCGGCCAATGACCATTTTCCAGTAAAGACAACTGCTCCGGTGTCGCTGTTCCGTTTTGGAATGCAGTAATAGCTGCCTGCCATTGATATCTTGGAACCCAAGTGTCGCCAACCAAAATATGTGTTGTTTTAGGCTGTCCAGTAGCTGTACCTGGTGTAGTTCTTGTTACAACCCAAGTATTACCTTGCCCTTCTGGGGCTCCTGGAGTTTTTGTATGCCACCTAACTTCATACTTATAGCCATCTGCCGACCATTTATATGATATTTGTTCATAGCCAGTTTTACTTTGCGGTCTAACATCTGCATTATCTGGTATTTCAATTGGAGATTCTTTTGCTAATTCCATCTCTTTTCCTGACCAGTCGCTTAAAGTAGACGAACCTCTAACAAAACCTGTTCCTCCGCCACCAATAGGTTTCCCCCAAAAAGGTGAAGCCTTGAGCTTAGCAGCAATCTCCGCAATTTCGCCCTTCAACTTCGAACCGCAAGCACCGAATATTCCCGCAACCGTAATACCGGCAAGAAGCTGCACCAGTATCTCTTGTAAAAAAACAGGTTCTTTAGTAGCCTTCCATTGTTGATACAGTTGATACAACTGATATATCCAAATGCCAAGCATTACGATTTTCACGGCCATAAATGCCGCACCTAACCATCCTGTTAAAATGCACGACGCCAGTTCAAACAGAAGTCCAACAAGAAGGCCGATTCCAACATAAAGCAAGTATTCTGAAAGAGCCTGATCCCAAGTCATGGAACCTCCGGCTAAACCGCCTGAAATCATGTAAGCGCATGCAAATGTATCTGTATCAAGAACCATGTAGCCAACGCCCGACCACTGATTGATGTTCAAAGTCTCTTCGGGAATTATAACCAGCTTGCCAGAATTAACAGCTGTTCTAATATCCTGCTTAACTTTTTCGGAAACATTAAGGACGTTAAGTTCATCGGTCAAATTGTCCTTTGTAACCGAATGAAGAGGAATATTGTTCTTTCCGGCATACTCAAATGCTTTGATAGTAGAAACAGCTTCAACTCCTGTAACCTGCTCTATAACGCCATGTTCCATTGCAGAAGCGTACATTCCTGTTAAGAGCATGTGTTTCTTTTCGTTATCTGAATTGTTTTCTACAGAAATTACGCTATGTACATCTCTGCCGATATCAAGGAATATACCGCCTTCATTCAATTCGGTAGGTCTTTTAAATGTGTAAACTACATTCACATTGAATCCGACAATACCAACACTTAAATCACGTGCGGCAACTACATTGTATTGTCCGGCTGCAACCGAATTCAACTGATCCAGCTGTGTAAAATACGCTTTAGCGACAGAGTTAAGCATTTCGCCCATTACTTCATCTGTGTAAATATTTGCCTCTGTTGCTGTAGTTTTGAGAGCTTCCATATTATCTGCGGAATTCTGCAAAGAAGCAGCTGAAATATTACCATAGTCAAGCGCAATACAATATATGCCTCCGACTGTGATTGAATTTTCAACGATTCCGTTCTGAGTGTAAGGCGAACTGTTATGAGTTGTTATAGTATAATTTTGCGTATAGCCTGCATTACAGGACTGACCTTCTGCTACAACTTCACCGTCAACAATTAACTGAGGCTTCAGTTTCAATAGATACGCAGGAGTGTTAAACAAACCATTATAATTTGCCAATAACTCTTCATCGGCAGATGTTGCCGGAGCATAAGCCAAAATGATTCGCTTTCCGTAAATATCAGGTGTATAAAATGTTTTGTCGATTGAAGTTGAACCGAAGTAATCATAATACGTCACCGAATTTCCAGTAAGAGAAAAT
>JBGVDU010000330.1:0-5503 GCA_045119555.1 Acutalibacteraceae bacterium
TTTTTATTGACTGCATTGCGGTATGCTGAGTTTTCAAGCTCTGAGAAATCCAAATCTTCAAATTTGAACTCCACACACTCTTCTTCCTCATCTTCCTCCTCAGCTTTAGGCTCATCAAAGGAAACATTTATGCTGTTGCTGGCTTCGGACTCGTACAAAAATATTTTTTCATGCTCGTTTTTCTCAGTCAGCTCAATATTTTCATCATCTTGTGAATCATTTTCTTTTTCCGACTTATTTTCTGTCAAAATCTCATTTTTTTTTAAGCCGAATTCCTCTTCCTCCTCGGCACTCGGCTTAGAGTCGAAAAAATTGAGTATATTCTCTTCGTCCTCGTTGTCAATATCATTGTCAATTTCGATGTCGAAAATATCATCTGATTTATTATCAAGCTCAACCGTGATAATATCCTCGTCCTCGGGCAAATATACAAAATCCACGTCTGTTGTTTTCGTCAATTTATGGTAAACAGGTGCCTTAGACTTTGTTTTTTCGTAAGCTTGTCTGTCGGTGTAAACGCTGATGAATGAAAGGTCCTCTTCCTCTTCGGCAAGCGGGTCTACATTGTCTATTCCGTTATCCTCGTCTACGGCTTCAATGGCAATTTCCTCGTCCTCTTCTTCCTCAGTCTGAGATTCGGGCAAATTAATCGGCTCGTCATCAATTTCCTCCGACACCTGAGCCTTTGCAGCCGTATTTACCTCGGTTTTTGCACGCTTTTCGTTATCTTCGGATTTTTTCTCGGAGCTTGAAGCTTCGGATTCGTCCTCATCGTCAACGATTATGTATGTCTTTACAAACTTTTCAAATTTGCTTTTAAATGAACTGTTTTTCTTATCCATACTCTTTTGCTCCTTTTCAATCCTCTTCTTTTCTTCGTATTTTACCGCACGAGGCGTAATTTGTGACCTTCGCTTGCTTTTTTGCCGATATTTCACAACGGGCGTTTGTGCTTCGCTTTTGATTGCCTGCAATCTGAAATACAGCGGCGTCATAAAGAAAAATGCCGCAAACGGAATAATTACGATAACAAACGCAAGCAGCAGATTTGATTTTGCGTTAAAAACAAACATAAGTACGGTTGCAAGTACCGCCACCGCCAGCAAAATCGCCGCAGGAATATAAATCCTCTTGTCGTATTTTATATTTGAATTTTTATTGCAAACAGGACAGGTATGCTCACCCGTCGAAACCTCCGTCAACGCTTCAAAATATGAAACCTCGCTGTCGCAATAAGGACATTTTCTAATGCTCCTTTTCATGGCTGGATTCCCCTTTTGTGGTTGTAATTACTCTGCAAAAATGTCTTTCAAGCACCGAAACGCTTTGTAAGCGTCTGGGAAGAAATTTGACTGATATATACTCGTGCAATGCCGTCCTCAATGCAAACTACAAAGGATTTCGGCAATTCGTAAGAAACATTCACTACTCTGCCTTCCTTTTCGGCGAGCGTGAGATAATTTTTCGTGTGCTTTGAAATAGTGGCTGTATCAAGATCGAATATGCCGACTATACTCTTTTTGAGAATTACAACATCTCCGCCCAAATGAAGATACATGACCAAAGCCTCCGATAATATTTTTCAAATTTACAGTCCTTAAATCTATAAAATTAAAAATTAAATCGTATTTTAAAAATTGTAAATTTGGAAAATTCTTTTTTTAAACGCAGTTGCCCATAAAATCAGCAGACCGAAAAACACGTTTAAAAAAATTATGATGTCAATCGGGCAACACCGCAATTTACTTTTACCCTGTAAAATGCTTTGAATACTCAAAATTTATTTTACAGGCTACGGTCACTTCCTTTTGCTTTCGGGCAAAAGGAAGCAGAATTTATTTTTATTATGTTATGTATATGCGTTTAAACGGGCTGTAAATGCCCGTGGTTGAACGCAAATTATAACTATACTCTTATATTATAGCACAAAAAATTCGATTTGAGGCAAATTTGAGTTAAATTTTTTAATTTTTCTTTGTAACAACGCCTTTTTTCACTTCAAAAAGCCTGCCGCCTTTAAGTCTTTCAACCGATGCCGCTTCACAGCAACTGATAAAAACCTGACGTTCGGAAATTTTATTAGCAAAAATTCCTGCCGTCTGCTGTCCAATTCGCTCAAAACATCGTCAAGTAAAACAATAGGCTCTTGAGAAACGGCAATTCTAATAAGCTCCGCTTCAGCAATTTTCATCGACAAAACACAGCTTCGCTGTTGACCTTGAGAACCGTAGGCTTTTACATTGTCGCCGTTTATCAAAATATCTATGTCATCTCTGTGAGGTCCTGTGCCTGTACAGCCGTCTTTTATATCTTCGGCTCTGCTTTTTGTGATTTTATCAAGCAAAATATCTCTTATTTTATGAGAATCATCGCAATCCTGCCTTGATATTCCGCAGTTGTAGCTTATATCGAGATCCTCCATATTTTCGGAAATGCCTGAATGATATTTTTTTGCACACTCGCAAAGCCTGTCAACGTAATGAACACGCATACGAATTACCGACGCACCCAAAACGGCAAGACGGTAATCCCAAATATCAAGAGTATCCAAAAGCTGTGAATGATACGGGATATCCTTTAGCAATGCGTTGCGTTGAGCCAAGGTTTTGTTGTAATCGGAAATCAAATCGCCATAGCTCGGTTTAATTTGAGAAATAGCATTGTCGATAAATTTTCTTCGTTCGGCAGGCCCGCTTTTTACAAGCGTTAAATGCTCGGGAGAAAAAACCACGGCACAAAGCTTTCCGATAAGCGAGGACGCGGAAGTCTGCTTAATTCCGTTGATTTTTACTTCTTTTTTGCCTTTTAAGAATAAAATCTCAGCCGTTTGCTCCCTATCCTCAGAGAAAAAATCTATTCTGAGCCTTGCGAAATCTCTGCCGAATTTTATAAGCTCGCTGTCACGAGAGCCTCTAAAGCTTCTGTTGCCGCTTAACAGCCAAATTCCCTCAAGTAAATTTGTTTTTCCCTGAGCATTCGTGCCGAAAATTACGTTCACGCCGCTGTCGGGTGAAATTTCCCCGTCATCGAGGTTGCGAAAGCCCTCAAACTGCAGCTTTGTGATTATCATTTACCGCACACCTCGAGTAAAATTCCGTTACATTCGGCAACATCACCGATACGCATTTTCTTTCCACGCATCGTGCAAACCTCACCGTTTACCTTTACTCCGCCGTTTTGAACAAGCATTTTAGCCTGTCCGCCTGTACCGAAGCCACCGAGCTTTAACAGATTGTCAAGCTTGATGTACTCTGTGTCGATATAACTTTTCTCTTTTCTCATAAAAAATCCCCCAAATAAGTTTGTTAAAGCAAATTATGCCAATCTCATCGGAACAACCAAGAAAATAAAGCTATCTCCCTCGGGCGGAAGAATTTTCAGCGGCTTTAACGGGCCGTTGAACTCAAAGCAAAGCTCGTCGGTATCTGCATTTTTGATGGCATCGAGCAAATATCTGTTATTAAATCCTATCTCCACTTCATCGCCGTCAAACGGAAGATTGATGTAATCGCTTGCTTTTCCGACAACGGTTGTACAAAACAGCTTGATACCCTCATCGGCAACGATAAATCTTACAGGGCTTTGCATTTTTTCGTTTGTGAGAAGTGACATTCTCTCAACAGATGACGCTATTTCCCTTGTGTTTACACGCAGGCTTGTGGTAGCACCCTTTGGAATTGTTCCTTCGTATTCGATAAATTTACCTTCAATCAATCTTGAAATGATAGAATAATTCTCAATTTTGAAAATCACATGCTTTTTGCCTACGATAACTTGAATATCACTTTCTTCATCGCAGTTGATTTTCAAAACCTCACTCAAGGTTTTACCGGGCACAACGAAGTTTAATTCGTGATCTCCGTCAATTTTTTCTTTTCTTACAGCCATTCTGAAGCCGTCAACCGAAACAATGTTCAAAAATCCGTCCTTTAAATCGAACAATGAGCCTGTGTAAATCGGCTTAGCCTGGTTGTCGGAGATAGCGTAGTACGTTTGCTTTATCATATTTTTCAGCAATTCGCCGTTTACCGAGAAGCTTTCAAGCTCATCAAATGTCGGAAGCTCGGGATATTCATAGGACGAAATGCCTACTATCTGGTAATCTGCTACACCCGAGTGAATGTACGTTATAAGCTTTTCATCGGTTTCAATGGTGATAATTTCGTCGGGCATGCGTCGAACGATGTCTGAGAACAGCTTTGCACTGAGTACAACCTCCCCTTCTTCGACTATCGTTGCATCAATAACGGTGCGAATACCGATTTCCAAATCGTAACCGCAAAGGGTAACTTTGTTGTCGTAAGCTTTTATAAGAATTCCCTCAAGTGCGGGAATCGAGTTTTTTGTGGATACTGCTCTTTGTACATTTGAAACTGCATGAGAAAGTTCCGTTTTATTAAAGCTGAGTTTCATAATTATACTTTCTCCTTTCGGTAGTGTTTTGTAAAAGCGTTATTAAAGTTTTGGTCAAGCTTTTTCAAAAGCTTGCGGGTCAAGGGCGGAGCCCTTGCGATAACATTTTGTTAAGTTTTGGTTTCAAAGGTTTGTTTAAGGCTTGAGTGCGTACAAATCAATGAAATTAATATATAGATATTTAGTAGTAGTAGTAGGGGTCTATGAAATGTCAGAAAGTGGTTGAAAGTCCGATAAACTCTTGGAAATTCAATCGTAACAATTTTTCACCGATTTTAACAGAGTTCACCGTGAGCTGAAGGCTCATGTTGAATGTGTGGAAAACTGATTGTGGAATGTTAAGGAAATGTGGAAAACTTTGAGCTGGAATTTGCCTTAAAATCGAACAAAAATGTCATATTCCAAACGTAATTATTACAGATAGTAATAGGTTTACATGTCCTGAATATTCTTAATTATATCGTCAACCATTTCTTTTGTCTTGGTGTCTTTTTCGAGCTTTTTCTCCATCTCCTGCATGGTATAAACAATAGTTGAGTAGTGTCTTCCTCCGAACTCATCACCTATTGCAGTCATTGAAAGCCCTGTTACCTGTCTTACTACATATATTGCAACGTGTCGTGCGTTGCTGAGGTTTGCTCTTCTGTTCTTTACGGAACGAATGTCCTCGGACGTAACTCCGAAGGTCCTTGCTACCTCTTCTATAATTTTTTCTACCGTCACAGGTACGGGAATTTCGTTCGTCTGCACATCGGAGATAACCTCCTGTGCGATTGAGATTGACGGCTTGTCACCGTTTAAAAAGCTCTTTGCCTTGATTTTCTTTACTACTCCCTCAAGTTGTCGAACATTAGTTTTTAATTTTGTCGCTATATATTCGCATATATCGTCGGGAATTTCAAATTCCAAGGATTCCGCCTTGCTTTTTAATATTGCTATTCTCGTTTCGATGTCCGGAGGCTGAATATCCGCAATTAATCCCCACTCGAAGCGTGTTCTGAGTCTGTCCTCGAGTGTTTTTATCTCCTTTGGCGGTCTGTCTGATGTGAGTACAATCTGCTTTTTTGCTTCGTACAAAGCATTGAAGGTA
>JBGVDU010000331.1:0-4221 GCA_045119555.1 Acutalibacteraceae bacterium
CGTGATACCCTCTTTACGCATAGCCTCAACGATTTTAGCCTCTGTTGCGATTGAAGCGTGGTCTGTGCCCGGAAGCCACAAAGCACTGTAACCCTGCATTCTCTTAAATCTGATAAGGATATCCTGCAAAGTATTGTCGAGTGCGTGACCCATATGTAATTGACCTGTGATGTTCGGCGGTGGCATAACGATTGTATAAGGCTTTTTATCCTTATCAACCTCAGCGTGGAAGTAGCCGTTTTTCATCCAGAAATCATAAATTTTGTTTTCAAACTGCATAGGCTCATACGCCTTAGCAAGCTCCTTAGCCATAATATCAGAACCCCCGTATCGGATATTTTTACACATTTTTCATACATGGTAAAACACTTACATTATATTATCTCATTATGGGTTGTTTTTGTCAATAGACTTGTTTACAACTTTCGGTAACATACTGTCAAATTTTCACTCCACCCTATTATTTATCCACCGAAGTATATCGTCCATAACATCATACTTATTAAGCTCACTTAATAATTCGTGGCGGCACTCGCTGTACAGCTTGAACGACAAATCTGTCACTCCCTCTTCCTCAAGTCTTTTGAACACTTCAAGTACGCCTTTTCCGTTATTTCCGACAGGGTCCATTTCTCCCGACATAATCAGTGTGGGTAAATCTTTTCTGTAATTATTAAACCACTCATCGGAATTACATTCTTTACTCAGCATAACCAAATCATTCATAGCCTTGATTGACAAACCGCAATTTAACTGTTCATCGTCAACATATTGCTCCACAACCTCTTTATCTCTTGTAACCCAAGAATAATTGCAATCTTCGTCCTTAAATTTGGCATTGCAGATATCATAGAAAAACCTTTGAGAAGCTTCCGAGCGATAGTCCGCACCTTTAATTCTTCCGCCGATATCCGTTATCGCAAGTCCGAGCGGTGTAAGCGGTTGATGACCGCCTGTTCCCAAATTAATAATCATATCCGCCATTTTTGGGTACTTCTCCGAGCAAATTCTTGCGACAAAGCTGCCCATGCTGTGACCGATTAAAATATGCTTTAATCCCTTGTAGCTTTCCAAAAGCTCCGAGGCATACGCATAAGCATCGGAAACCATAAGCTTGTCACCGTCTTTTTCGGCAAAGAAGCCGTAGCTTTCCGAACTGCCTGCGGTCTTTCCGTGCCCTAACTGGTCGTGCCCGAAAACTACAAAGCCGTTGGAGGCAAGAAAACTCATAAATTCATCATATCTTTCAATATTTTCGGACATTCCGTGAAGTATCTGAACTGTTGCTCTCGGCATACCGATAGGAATATATATTTTTCCGAAAAGTTTATGTATTCCGTCCGTGCTCGGAACGGACCTTTTTGCAATCGTATATTTCATATTCCTCACCTTTTTCTTTTCTTAATGGATAATAATATAGCTTTATTTTAGAAAAAGGTCAAGTAAATTATGTAACTTTTTCGTTAATAAGATTCACAAAAACACAGCACATCCAAGCCTGCTTTTTACAGTAACTTCGATGTGCTGTTTTTTATTAAATCTGTGCCTTAAGATTTTTAATTCTTATTTTGAATATTCAATAACGTCAATTCTTGTTAAAAAAATACTCACTTCTTCTTTTTAAATCCGTCTTTAAGAGAAACACTTCTGTTAAACACGAGATTACCCTCTTTAGAATCCTTATTGTCAACGCAGAAATATCCAAGACGCATAAACTGGAAGCTTTTCGGTGCTTTCACAGTTGCCATAGACTTTTCAACCTTGCAGTTTTTCAAAACTGTCAATGAGTTCGGGTTGATATAATCAAGGAAATTCTTGTCGCCAACGTCCGGCTCGGGGTCTGTGAAGAGATTATCATACAAACGAACCTCAGCATTTTCGCAGTTGTTTGCATCTACCCAATGGATAGTACCCTTGATTTTTCTGCCGTCGGGTGCGTTTCCTCCCTTTGTTGCAGGGTCGTACTCGGCGTAAACCTCCAAAAGCTCACCGTTTTCGTCACGCTTACAGCCTGTGCATTTTACGATATATGTTGTCTTTAAACGAACCTCATTGCCGGGGAACATTCTGAAATATCCCTTAACAGGCTCGTCCATATAATCCTCTTTTTCAATATAGCACTCTCTGGAGAAAGTAATCTTTCTTGTGCCGTCCTCGGGGCGGTTCGGGTTGTTCTCAATCTCGAACTCCTCGCTCTGACCCTCGGGATAGTTTGTGATGATGAGCTTAACAGGGTTGATAACCGCCATTGTACGCTCGGCACTTTCGTTCAAATCCTCACGCAGGCAGTGCTCCAAAAATCCGTATTCAACAGTGGAATTAACCTTTGATACACCGATTCGATCGCAGAAGTTTCTGATTGACTTCGGAGTATAACCACGTCTGCGAAGTCCGCAGAGTGTCGGCATTCTCGGATCATCCCAGCCGTTTACATAGTTATCCTCAACAAGCTGACGAAGCTTTCTCTTGCTCATAACAGTGTTGTTGATTCCCAATCTTGCAAACTCAATCTGGCGAGGCTTGCTCGGAAGAGTTACATTAGCGATAACCCAGTCGTAAAGCGGTCTGTGTGCTTCAAATTCGAGTGAGCAAAGGCTGTGAGTAATACCCTCAAGAGCATCCTCAATCGGGTGTGCAAAGTCGTACATTGGGTAAATGCACCAATCATCGCCTGTGCGGTGGTGAGTAATGCGGTTAATTCTGTAAATTACAGGGTCACGCATATTGAAGTTTCCCGATTCCAAGTCGATTTTTGCACGAAGAGTCATCTTGCCGTCCTCAAACTCGCCTGCTTTCATACGTCTGAAAAGGTCAAGACTCTCTTCAATAGGTCTTTCTCTAAACGGACTTGTTGCGGGAGTTGTGAGGTCGCCTCTGCACTCCCTCATTTGCTCGGGTGTAAGCTCACAAACATAAGCCAAGCCCTTTGTTATAAGCTCCTGTGCACATTCGTACATCTTTTCAAAATACTCCGATGCAAAGTAGAAACGGTCGTCCCAAGTAAAGCCGAGCCATTTTATATCTTCTTTTATAGCGTCAACGTACTCTTCGTCCTCTTTAGTCGGGTTTGTGTCGTCCATACGAAGATTACACATACCGTTGTATTTCTCCGCAGTACCGAAGTCAATGCAAATTGCCTTTGCATGGCCTATATGCAAATAGCCGTTCGGCTCGGGCGGAAAACGTGTATGCACTGTCATACCCTCAAACTGACCGCCCTTTGCTATATCTTCATCTATGAAATCGTGGATAAAGTTGGCATTGCCAAGCTTCTCCTCGGATTCGTTTATAATTTCCTCTGCCATGGTGTACCTCCAAATATGAGATGTGATATATTATATCAAATTGTTATTCCGCACTCAGCATTGCAAGTCCCTTTTCCATTCTTGCAAGCGATTCCTCTTTGCCGAGGATATCGAGAATTTCAATAGCGCCGCCCGGCGTAACCGTTTTGCCGGAAACAGAAATTCTTGCAGGCCACATTACTGTGCCGTTCTTAACCTCAAGCTTTACGGCAAGGTTAATGAGTGCATCGTGAATTGCATCGTGATTCCAATCATTCAAAGCGGAAAGCTCGTCATAAACTGCTTTAAGCATAACGGGGGCATTCTCAAGGTTTGTCTTACTTTTCTTGTTTACGAATAAATCCTTTGAATACTCCGGCTGCTGTGCAAAGAAGTCTATTACGGACGGAATCTGAGTAAGCTTTGTTGTTCTCTGCTGTAAAATAGACGCAAGCTTGAGAGTATCAAACGGCTTATCTCCGATAGCTTCGAGAATATAAGGTCTTGCGATTTTCTCAAACTCTTCAACGCTCATCGCCTTAATATACTCGCCGTTGAACCATTCCAATTTATCATAGTCAAAAACGGCAGGTGACTTGCTGATACCGTTGATATCAAACGCCTTTTCAAGCTCTTCAAGAGTGAAAATCTCTTGATTATCCTTTGGACACCAACCGAGCAAAGCGATATAGTTTATGATAGCCTCGGGCAGATATCCCTCTTTGACTAAATCCTCAAAGCCTGTTGAGCCGTGACGCTTTGAAAGCTTTGAAACATTGCCGTCCTCGTCCTTACCCATAATGAGCGGAAGATGAACATACGTCGGAATTTCCCAACCAAAAGCTTCGTAAAGCAAATTATATTTCGGTGTAGATGACAAATATTCATTACCTCTTACAACGTGAGTAATGCCCATTGTATGGTCATCAATTACGTT
>JBGVDU010000332.1:0-1730 GCA_045119555.1 Acutalibacteraceae bacterium
GAGGATATCCTCGGTGCTATTGAGGAGCAGGATTTCGGCGGATATGAAGAGGCTTACGGAAGTTATGCCGATTCTCTCATTGAAGCAGGCTTCGATATCTCTGCGGCTAATCCCGAAGAGCTTGAGGACGCTCCCGATACATCCGAATACGGTGTCTGGGTTCCCGGTATTCCCGTTCTTGTCGAGAGCGGTCTTGATGCAATAGGCTGTGCGGATTGGCTCAAGGGTCTTATCCTGGACGGTATCGTAGGCGGTGTAGGTGCGGTCCTCGGTTTCGTTCCGCAGATGCTTGTGCTCTTCATCTTCCTTGCATTCCTTGAAAGCTGTGGTTACATGGCTCGTATCGCATTTGTTCTTGACCGTATCTTCAGAAAATTCGGTTTGTCGGGTAAGTCCTTTATTCCTATGCTTATTGGTACAGGCTGCGGTGTTCCGGGTATTATGGCGTCCAGAACTATCGAAAACGAAAGAGATCGCCGCATGACGATTATGACAACAACATTTATCCCTTGCGGTGCAAAGCTTCCGATTATCGCACTTATTGCCGCTTCACTCTTCGGCGGTGCGGCTTGGGTTGCCCCGAGTGCATATTTTATCGGTATTGCCGCAATCATTCTTTCGGGTATCATGCTCAAGAAAACGAAAATGTTCTCAGGCGATCCCGCTCCGTTCGTTATGGAGCTTCCTGCTTATCATTTGCCGACAGTAAGCAATGTTCTCCGCTCAATGTGGGAGCGTGGCTGGTCTTTCATAAAGAAAGCAGGTACAATAATTCTTCTTTCATCGGTCTTCATTTGGGCAACATCTGTGTTTGGCTTTGTAAACGGCGGCTTTGTGTTTGACCCTGAAATGGAGCTTGGAGCAAGCATTCTCGGTATCATCGGAAATGCCCTCAAATGGATTTTCGTTCCGCTCGGCTTTGGTGATGCAAAGGCTACTATCGCTACTGTAATGGGTCTTGTAGCAAAGGAAGAGGTTGTAGGTGTATTCGGTGTTCTCGATTTCGAGGGACTTTCACAGCTTGCAGGCTATTCATTCCTTGTTTTCAACCTGCTCTGTGCTCCGTGCTTTGCCGCTATCGGTGCAATCAGAAGAGAGATGAACAGTGCAAAATGGACTTGGTTTGCAATCGGCTATCAGTGTGCATTTGCTTATGCTGTATCGCTCGTTATTTATCAGGTTGGCTCAATCTTCACAGGCAATGTAAATGTAATAGGTCTTGTGTTCGCAATTCTTGTAGTTGCTTTCATTATATTTATGCTTGTAAGACCGTACAAGGAATCAAACAGACTTGAAGTAAAGGTTAAAACTTCCAAAAAGGCAGACGCTAATTAATAATTAAATTGTTATCAAACAGTACAAATAAAAAAATACGGGAGGGCAATGTCATGTTATCATTTTTATCGGAAAATTTAGGAACAATTATTGTCGGGGCGGCTATTCTTGCGGTTCTCATTCTGATATCCGTTAAGCTGATAAAAGACCGCAAAAAGGGAAAAAACTCCTGCGGCTGTGGCTGTTCAAACTGCCCTTCGTCGGGAATATGCCATAAAAGCTGACTTGTCGGCTTGGATTTATTAACATATCCCGTAAGCCTTGCTCGATTTATTAGTGCGAAGCGACAGGGTATTGGCATTGATTTTTGATAAGAAATAATTCGGAAAAATTTTTCTTTACTTTATTGCGATTATACATTATAATATAATCAAAGAAATGCAAAGAGGCATACG
>JBGVDU010000333.1:0-5939 GCA_045119555.1 Acutalibacteraceae bacterium
AGGAGGAGATAACTATGTTGAGTGTAAAAGAAGTAAGTAATCTGACGGGTGTAAGCGTACGCACACTTCATTACTATGACGAAATCGGACTTTTAAAGCCTGCAAGGATATCGGAAAGCGGTTACAGATTTTATGATGACAGTGCTTTGGAGCGTTTACAGCAAATATTGCTGTACCGTGAATTGGAGTTTCCTTTGAAGGATATAAAAAAGATTATGGACAGTCCGAACTTCAGCAGACAAAAGGCACTTGAACAGCAAATCGAGCTTTTGACCTTGAAAAAAGAACACCTCGAAAATGTTATACTTTTTGCTCGTGGAATAAAATTATTAGGAGTGAAGGCTGTGGATTTTTCTGCATTTGATACGAAAAAATTGGATGAATACGCACGCAAGGCAAAGGAAAATTGGGGGAATACAGAGGAATATAAGGAGTTCGAGGAAAAACAAAGAAACCGAACCGAAGAGAGCGAGCAAAAAGCAGCAGAAGGTATCATGACTATTTTTGCTGAGCTTGGTGCAATGAGGGATAAGGAGCCTGATTGCGAGGAGGTACAAGAGGAGGTGAAAAAGCTTCAAGATTTTATAACCGATAATTTTTATAATTGCACACCTAAGGTACTGTTATCGCTTGGCAAGATGTATTCGGGCGGCGGTGAATTTACCGAAAATATTGATAATGTAGGCGGAAAAGGAACAGCCGAGTTTGCCACAAAGGCGATAGAAGCTTATGTTAATAATAATCATTGAGAAATATTAAATGTAAGAACTTTTTAGCATAAGGCTATAAGCCTATAAGCCTAAAAATATAACGCCTCCGAGTAAGGAATATTTTATCCTCGCTCGGAGATATTTTTATATTTATATCCTGTTTATTGCTGCTTCAAGATATTCTATTGTTTGGTTTCTTGTAAGTACCGTATCTGTTTCGGGTAAAGATTCAATAAAATCAAATACAGATGAAAGAATGTTTATGTTGGAAAGATCAAAAATAGATTGAAGTCCATTTTTTTTGTTAGATAAAAAGAAAAGATGATCGTCCTGTGAACCGTACCCAAGAAAGCGGAAGCCGTATGGTATTGATAAAAGTTCATCATTAATAAGACGATATTCCTTTGCAGTATTTTCACCCGATTTTATGTGAGTTAAAAGTTGAACTAATAATTCTTTTCTTCTATCTTTCGTTAATTCCACGGCGAAGCAGTCGGGAATTTCAGAGATTTTTCCTGTATTTATGAAATAATTAAGTCCCGCTTTAGTAAAAAAAGATATTTGCTTTTCGTTAAAAAAATTGGGATGAAGATTATGCAAATAATTGTTTGTCAGTTCTATCAACTTTTGTGAAGCACATACATTTTGAAGCACACCGTTTAATTCGCTGATGTCAAGATAGGGTAAAATGCAGGGTTCATAATCCACAGAATAAAACAAGGGTTTTTCATCGAGCAAATTTGTTCTGGTCAAAAACTCACAGTAGCTTTTCAAGTATTCTTCGGGTGTTTGAATGTTGTTTACCAATTTCAAAGAACGAACTTTTTGCTCTCTGAATAATTCCCTATGTAAATTAATTATGTCTTTATCCTGAGTTATTATCGCAGAATTGAAATTCTTGGAAATATTGACAGAAATACTGTCGGTTATAATGTAATAGGGCATAAGTGCATTAATATCGGAATAGTCATACAAATAATATGCACAGTAGTTTCCGTTAAGCATAAATAAAGGGTAAACAGTTTTTGCAATGTTTATGTTATAAGAGTAAGGTTCTGATAATTTATCGGAAGGCATAAGCGAAAGTATGTGGTCTATCGTTATACCGTTTTCTTTGGATAAAACATTAAAGAGTTGTGAAAATAATACTTCATGAGAGGGTGAAGAAATAATTTCAATTTTATTTTTATTTGACAGGGCGAGCTCCAAAGTTAACGAAACAGCTAAATCTACTGAAGCTTCCCCGTTTATTACGGTAGTTTCCTTCGGTAGATTAAAATGTGTTTCAGTTTGTAAATTAAAGCTTTTGAATTTTTCAAGGTTGCTGTTAAAATCTATACACAAATCCCTAAAAAATTCCTTTGTAATTTTTCTGCTTAAATATTTGTCCTTGCCGACTTTTTCCATTAAAAAAGAATCGAATAGCATTTGCTTGCTTTCATCCGATAACATTAATACTGTTGCAATATTTTTCAGTTCATCAAATTTTATTTTTGCATGACCGTTTTTAATTCTGTTCAACCTGGTTCTTTCTATTCCTGTAAGATGTGAAAGTTTAACATCGGAATAATCCTTAATCGTTTCATTGAATAAAGATAGAAACTCCATATTGATATCACCTATGACATTATATGATGCTAAATAGTTATATTTTTATATTATACATTAATTACGTAACCATGTCAAGTATTATTCGGGTGTGTGCAACGAAAAAAATAATATTTTTTTTCTGTTGCACACATCTGTACGTTTTTTGTAATATTTGGTAAAATATACTTATAAAGTTTTTTTAATATTCGTTCTGCTTGTATATACCTTACGCTTAGTACAGAAATATTTCGATATTAATCCACTTGATGAATATTTGTTTTTGTGCATTGTTACATGTTTATGTAATATAATATAAAATTAAATTAAAATACAAAAAGGAGAGTTATCATGGCATTTTTTGATGAATTGGGAAAGAGAATTTCAAAAACAGGACAAACTGCAGTCCAAAAAACTAAAGATGTAACGGAGATAGCAAGGCTTAGCTCTGCAATCAGTGATGAAGAGAAAAAAATCAATGTTTTTTACAACAGCTTAGGTAAAAAATATTATCAACTTCACAGTGAGGACAGTGAAGAGGCTTTATCGGGATTTATTAAGGGCTTAAAGGAATGCGAGGAAAAAATTGATACATATAAAAAGCAGATTCAAGATATAAAAGGCGTTATTCGTTGTACAGGGTGCGGAGCGGAAATTCCTGTCAATGCCTTATTTTGCAGCTCATGCGGAAAAAAGACAGAAATGCCGCCCAAAAACAGTGATTTTGTAACGTGTTCTGCTTGCGGAATGTCAGTAAGCAATAAAGTGAATTATTGTACAAATTGCGGTTCAAAGCTGAATGAGCAGAATTCAGTTGTACAAAACAATAAGATAGAAAATTCTTCAAGAACCTGTCCTAAATGTTACAGTGAAATGCCGGATGGCGTGTTATTCTGCACAATCTGTGGAACAAGTCTTACAGAAAGCTTTTCTGAACCTGAATTTCCAAAAGCCCAATTAACCGAGCAGCCTGTTGCAGAAGAAATCAAGGAGGATTATGTACCTATAGCAAAGTCTGAGTCCGGAGAGATTTCAAAAATCTGCCCCAAATGTTACAGTGAAATGCCGGATAGCGTGTTATTCTGCACAAACTGTGGAACAAGTCTTACGGAAAATTTTTCCGAACCTGAATTTCCGACAGCTCAATTAACCGAGCAACCTGTTGCAAAGAAAGCAAGGAGGAGCACATTCTTGCCCCAAAGTCGGAATCTGAGAAAATGTCGAAAATTTGCCCCAAGTGCAAAAGAGAGATGCCTGATGATGTGTTGTACTGCACAAATTGCGGTAAAAAGCTTACAGAGAACGATTCAAAACAAGAATCAGTTACTGTGAATTTAAATAAAGAGCCCATTATCGATGAAAGTAAAGATGAGGATATAACCAAGACGATTCAAGAGCAGATAAAAAAATCAAATATATGCCCTAAATGCAAGAGTGAATTGCGTGAGGGTATGCTGTTTTGTACTAAATGCGGAGAAAAATTGACGAAAAATAATTCGCACGTGGATAATTATGCAATAAGCTCAAATAAAACTCCCAATAATGGTGAGATGGATGATTTGTCAATAGCAGAGGAGTTGCCCGTGATTGCTGTAAAAATATGTCCTAATTGCATGAGCCAAATGCCTAATGATATGATATTCTGTACTAAATGCGGAAAAAAACTTAATTAAGGAGTGGTAGCAATGCCAAATTTTTGCGGTCAATGCGGTTCGCCGTTGAATCCGAAAACGGGTAAATGTCCAAAATGTCTGCCTGTGGAAACGTTCATTCCGCAATCAAAGCCGATACATAGTCAATCAGAAAATAAGGTTTCCGAGAAGAAGGCTAAATCTAAAAGAAACGTAGATAAAGCTAACACTTTGGCTAAGAAACCAAAATCCAAGAAAAAAACAACAGTTACTCTAATTATTCTCGGTATTATATGTTTTTTGTTGATGAGTTTAGGCGTGCTGCTTGTTTTTGATATTGTCAAATTGCCCGATAGTATATCCGATGCTCTCAATGGAATAGACGGAGAAGGATTCGGTGATTATTTGCAAGGTGAAGATGAGAACGCAACGGATGTATCTGATTTGAACTATAGATTTCTTGATGACGGTACGGTTGAAATTACCGGCTATACAGGCAATGTTGATGCTGTTTATATTCCAAGCAAAATAGACGGCAAAGCAGTGACAAGTATCGGATACAAGGCGTTTGAGTATTGTACAAGTACAAGTATTACCATACCCGATAGTGTATCCATAATAGACGAATTTGCCTTTATGAATTGCGGCAATTTAGTAAATGTAGATTTATCAGATAGTGTAACTGTGATAAGTAACTCTGCATTTACAAAATGTAGTGCTTTAGAAAGTATAACAATTCCTAGAAGTGTAACAAAAATAGGTGATAATGTTTTTGAAGGTTGTGTCTCCTTGGAAGATATTACTGTTGATTCGGATAATTCTTACTATTTTTCACAAAACGGAGTATTATTAAGCAAGGATGGTACTAAGCTTATAACATGCCCAATGGGAAAAAAGGGGGCATATACAATTCCGAGTAGTGTGACCGAAATTAGTGAGTCGGCTTTTTGTAATTGTGTCTATTTAACAAGTATAACTTTGTCAGACAAAACAGAAAAGATGTGCACATGTTCGTTCGATAATTGTAGCGGTTTAACAAGCGTTAGTATTCCAGATACTGTTACTGAAATTGAGGATTGTGCATTTCGAGGTTGCGACTCGCTTGAGAATGTTTACTATTCCGGCACCGAAAAACAATGGAATACGATAAGCATCGGCGATGATAATACCGATTTAACAGAAGCAGATATTCAATACAATTATTCGAGAGAAAATAATTCATCGAAGACAAAATCTTCCGATTCCGAAGCAGAATCATCAAGTTCAGTTGATATCACCTCTTCATCGAGAGCCGACAAGTCATCTGATACGACTTCGTCAGAGATTTCTTCAAAAACATCTTCAAGGACTTCCTCGGCGACTTCTTCGACAACATCTTCAAGGACTTCCTCGACGACTTCTTCAACAACATCTTCAAAGACTTCCTCAATGACTTCTTCACAGAAAACCTATAAATCATACAAAGAGGCATATGAAGAATTTATGAAAGAGATGATAAACGGTGATCAAACAGGTACATCGGTATTCTATATTGCGTATGTTGATAATGATGATATACCGGAGCTGTTTGTTACGGAAGGCGTAGGTTTCAACCTGTCACTATACACATATTATGAGGGTGAAGTAGTGGATTTGGGTAGCTTTGGTAATGCAGGTAATGTTATGTATATTCCTAAAAAGAATTTGATGTTGAATGCCAGATTCGGGGGTACGGGAATAGTAGAATCGTACGGTTATACAGAAATTAGAGACGGTGTTCGTGAGAACGTTTTCGGCTACAGTCAGGTTTATGACATTTCCGGAAATATTATTTATTATGTTGATCAAAAGGAGGTTTCCGAATCTGAATACAAGAAGGCGGCTGAAAAATACTCTTCGGGCTATAACTTTGTTCACGCATACAACGGTAAAGGATATGATATTAATGAAAGTAATATTGAAAAATTCGTAGAAAACCCGTCAGCTTTTATTAATCCCGATGAATGATTGTAGTCGGATATATTCTGTAATT
>JBGVDU010000334.1:0-5752 GCA_045119555.1 Acutalibacteraceae bacterium
CAAATCTACCTCCCAAGCCTGTTTCAAGCACTACAACATCGCATTTCTGCTCATTGAACCAGTTAAATGCAATCGCCGTTACAAATTCAAATTCGGTGATGATATCACCGTTTTCTTTGAGTTTCTCAACAAGCGGAAACAGTTTATCTACCTGTTCAATAATTTCATCTTCGGAAATTCTTTCAAAATTAATCTGCATACGCTCTCCAAAGCCTGTGATATGCGGAGAGGTGAAAAGACCTGTCTTATATCCTGCTTTTGTAAGAACAGACGCAGTCATATTGCTGACAGAGCCTTTGCCGTTCGTACCGGCAACGTGAACATATTTTAAGTTATCCTGCGGATTTCCCATAAGCTCCAACAGCTTAGTAATTCTCTCCAGTCCGGGGCGTGAGCCGAACACAAGGAGGGAATCTATTTTTTGCATTGCTTCTTGATATGTCAAATTTAATCAGACCTTTCAAATTTAATTTAATCTTAATCTAAAATGCCACTTGCCGTCCAACAGCCTACACTCGATTGTTTCTCAACATTTCTTTATGATTTAACAATTAAAACAAGGCGGTCATCGAATAATTAATCAGACCGCCTTGCAAGCTGTTTTCAGAACAAATAATACATCCTTTTTTATTGTTCGTTTTTAATCAAAAATATCAATAACCTCTGACTGCAACCGCAGATGCCTGCAAAGCGGCTGCCGCTACGGGGCCTGCTGAGCTGTAACCAAAGCCACCGTGCTCTATGCACACTGCGAAAGCAAGCGGGCAATCCTCATCGGTAACATATCCGATAATCCAACCATTCGGCTCGCCCTCGGAAACCTCAGCTGTACCTGTCTTTGCGGCAACGTGCAAATCTCCGAACATCGAGTCACCGTAATGGTCACTTACTGTAAATCTCATCATCTCGGCAAGAGTTTCGGCAGTAGAGCTGTCAATCATTCTTGAACCGCTTTTGCCCGAAGAGCCGGGAAGAATATTGTTAAAACTAAAGAATGATGAAACATCCTCAATCATGTACGGCATTGTCGGAGTTCCTCCGTTTGCGATAGCTGAACAAATAATAGCCATGTGCATTGGGTTTGCCATATCAGTGTACTGCCCTACACCCGACCATGCAAGTGCCGCCGTATCCGCATTGCTTACATCGTAGCTTGATTTTGCAAGCGTATTGTCATCAAGTGTAAAGGTTTGGTTAAATCCCATTTTTTCGGCATATTCCGTCATTGTGTCGGGGCCTAATTCCACAGCGAGCTCCGCAAAATATATATTGCAGGATTCCGCCATTGCGTGCTCAAGGTCTAATTCTCCGTGAGCCTCAACGCAGGTTACATATTCGCCGCCGATAATCTTACTGCCTTCGCAATACAGATATCTATCCTCCGCACCCTCGATATTTTCGAGTGCCGCCGCCGCTGTAACAAGCTTGAAGGTTGAACCCGGTGCATATGTTGAGCTGATTACATTATCAAGATAAACACCGTCATAAGTATCGTCACCCTCAACGATTTCAACGGGGTCATACGGGTCATAGGACGGTGTGCTCACACTGCAAATAACCTCTCCCGTTTTATAGTTGTAAACAACGCAGGCCCCGTCATATCCGTTTGCGGACATTGCACTGTACGCTGCCGAACAAGCATTTGCATCAAGAGTAAGAGTAATATCACTGCTGCTTCTGAAGGAATCGGGCAAGCCAAGGCCTAAGATAAAATTATAACCTGTTAAGCCGTTTCTGTAAATACTCTGCACCGCTGTGCTGATGTTTATTGAATCGTCACCAATGGTATGAAGAAGAGCCGTTCTTGTGGTGTAATCATCATGGTAAACTCTTTCCCCGTCGATACTTTGTGCAAGAACAGTGCCGTTACGGTCGTAAATATCGCCTGCCTGAGCAAGCCCCGTGACGGAAAGATGCTGATTCATCGGCTTCTGTGCCCATTCTGTGGAATGAATAACAAGATTCACAACAAAATATCCCAAGCCTGCAAAAAACGCAAGTGCAATGAACCAAATCAAAATTGATCTGTTCAATATTTTTTTCATTTATCAAACCCGCCTTTCGTTCGTATCAGCTGTACAGACACCGCACACGGTAAACTTCCAAATGTGTGCGGTGCAATGCTGTTTTATTTTTATTTTTATTTTTATTTATTCCTCTGAGTTGAAAATACTTTGCTTTTTAATCGCATAGGTTCTCTCGTCTGCCGCCTTGATAAAGGCAATCAAGCCCCAGCATGCGATCATACTCGAACCGCCGGCACTGATGAACGGGAATGTTACGCCTGTAAGCGGCAAAATATCCGTTGCACCAAACACGTTGAGCGAAAGCTGAACAACAAGCAAGCCTGCCGCACAGCATGCGGAAATTGAATAAAATGTGCTTCTGCTTCTTGTGGTAATCGCTCTTGTGTACATGATTAAAGCACCGATTGACGCCGCAAGTGCAACTGCTACAATAACTCCCATTTCTTCGCACAAAATACCGATAACAATATCACTTTCCGAAGCAAAAAGCTCCTTGCAAAAGCCGTTTCCTATGCCTACACCGAAAAGTCCGCCGCTTGCACAGTAAATAAGTGCTCTTGCCTGCTGATAGCCTGTGTCCCACACATAAGGCTCTTCAAAAACATGTCCCCAGCTTTCAAAACGCTCGGAAATGTACGGCTTGAATCGCAATACGATTGTGGAGGCAAACAGTGCCGATGAAACAGCAAGTATCAATGTTTTGAAATCTCCCGAACGCATAAACGAAATAAGCAGGAAGGTCGCAAAGAAAATAAGTGCCGTACCGAAGTCACCCATCAGTGCCAACGCACCTACGCACAATGCGGAAAACACAATAAATCCCAAAAGGTTTTTCCTCGTTTGCAGCTGGTCGAGAGCCGCCGCACCTACAAAAATGAATCCTACCTTTACAACCTCAGACGGCTGAACGGAAATTCCGCCGATTGAAATCCAGTTTGCGGCACCGTAGGTTTCATCACCGAAAATTAAGTTTATCGCAAGAAGTCCAAGCGATGCAATATAAATCCACTTTGTCCACCTGCCAACTCTGTCGGGGTCTTCAAGGAATTTAATCAGAAATTCAAAAAAGATAACACCCATTGCGGCACAGACGATTTGAACTATCGTTTGCCTTTCCGATTGATGTACAGATAAAATAACACCAACACTCGTTAAAAAGAAAGCAAGGCTTTCAATTTCAAAGTTTACTCTTTTGAAAACAACCGTCGTTATGATGTAAGTACCCCACATTAAGGCTATCATAATTCCGCCGTAGGTAAGCGGCATAAGGTCAATGATAGCTGTTTCCAAATTTTCCGCCGTAAGGCAGGCTTCGGTTGAAATTAACAAAATATAGAAAGTAATCAATGCTAAAAGCCGCTTCGGCGTTATGCTTCTTTTGCCCTTTGGCTTAAAGAACCATGAGCGTCTTGACGCACCCTCAAATTCCTCGGCACGTTTTACAACCAAGGTGGTCGAGCCGATTCTTATCTTGTCGTTAAGATAAACATTTGTTCTTTCCTCAATTTTTTCACCGTTTACATACACCCCCGCCTTCGAGCCTGTGTCTGTAATAATCCAACCGTTGTCACGGCGTAGAAGCACGGCATGCTCTCTCGACACGGTTGCATCATTAAGATAAACATCACACCTCTTGCTTCTGCCGATTGAATTCTCCCAATACAGAACCGGCACCGCTTTTTTTGTGTCCTCATCAAAAAGCATTATCAGCGGCCGCTCGTCACGTCTGTTTTGTCGAAGTGCCGAATATATTTTGTAAATAATTAAAATAGTAAATATAGGCACTGCCACACGAAGCACGACAACTGCTAAATCAAACAAAAATCCCACGAATCCGTCCAATGTATCCCCTCCGTTTGTTCTGACTTTTAATAATAAATCTGTAATCAATACTGCTTATCTAAAATTGTGTACACCTACACAATATAGATTATAACACAAAAATTATTAAATTACTATTAATTTATGAAAAAGCAAGTGTAAAAAGAAATTTTCGGTTGTTTCCTCAAAACTCCACTAACAATAATTTTTTGAAGCTCATCGTTTATAAAGCCTTGCTTAGCCTTTTTGTCGGAAAAAAGCTAAATTTTTTCGGTATTGTCAAAAAACTCTCTTCTTGCTATAATTAAAAACAGAATATACTCAGGGGGAGTTTTTATGATATTTTCTTCGACTTATTCGATTTTATTTATTATAATCGGTATAGCTTTGGTAGGCTCTTACATTTGGGCGATTTTTCGAAGCTATAAGGCTAAAGAATACACAAGGGTTGATGGCATGGTTAGAAAAATTCTCTTTGAAAACAGCAACTCCTACGGTCAAAGAAATTTAGTCACGGTAGAATTTTTCTACAACGGTGTGCAATACAGAAAAACTATATCTCGTCCAATAGACCGGCGTGCCTGTGTAGGACAGCCTATAAGCTTACTTATTGATCCGATAAATGATGAGGTGTATTTTGAAGATGATCTTCTTATTTCCAAAAACCGTTCCTTGCTTTCCCTGCCTATTACGGGAGCACTTGCACTTATAATCGGAATTATTGGAATTTTGCAGAAATTCTCAAAAAGCTTTAAGGAGCTTACTCTTTCCGTTCCGTCTAACACTCGAACAATTATAATCGTTGTCATTGCTGCTGTTATTTTTTCTATCGTGGGAGTTATCCTCATTGCTTCGTATTTTTCGCACAAGGCGGCGATTAACAGCGACAAATACCGTCCCATAACAGCCAAATGCGTTGACTACACTTACGAGTACACCAACAATATTATAAAACATTCATACCCCGTTTTTGAATTTTTTTACTTAGGCGAGGCTCAATATAAACAAAGTGAGATTTCAAGCATTAAACAAAAATACAAAATCGGGCAGAATGTCACTTTATATCAGGATTACGACAGCGGCGATATTCTTGAAAAGCCCGATTTGTCCTCTTTGATTACGGGTATATCGGCATTGCTGATTGCTGTAATAATGATAATCCTGTTAATTGTTTTTTCTTAAATAATATTTCTAAAAAACACCGTAGAACTCCCACTGATTCGGAGCGTTCTGCGGTGTTCTTATATGCCGCTTGTGTAGTGATATCAATTTATTGATATCTACGATAAAACAAAAAAACAGCCACCACCGCTTTTACACGGTAGTGGCTGAACATTTTTACTATACTTATTAATTGTCACAGCTTTGCTTTAATGTCATGTGCATTAATAATAATGAGGATAAGAGTTATCGTTATCATCGTTATTTATGTCATTCGTTGAATCAGTGCCGTTATTGTAATAGCCCGAGCCGTAGCTGTTGTTTGTGTATTGTGATTGGTACTGTGGTTGATACGTCTGACTGCTCTGCGTCGGCTGTGAGCGGTACTGCGGCTGATATGTCTGACTGCTCTGTGTCGGCTGTGAGCGGTACTGTGGTTGATACGTCTGACTGCTCTGTGTCGGCTGTGAGCGGTACTGCGGCTGATATGTCTGACTGCTCTGTGTCGGCTGTGATTGGTACTGCGACTGATACGTCTGACTGCTCTGCGTCGGCTTTGATTGGTACTGCGACTGATATGTCTGACTGCTCGGTGTCGGCTGTGATTGGTACTGCGATTGATATGTAGTCTGAGTACCGTTTCCGCTTGTGCTGTCCGAATTTGACCGATATGTTCCTCCGTAGTAATCCTCTACCCCGGACTTTGATGCAGGAACAAATTCATTACCCACTTCAGTACCTAA
>JBGVDU010000335.1:0-3244 GCA_045119555.1 Acutalibacteraceae bacterium
CGGTATGGTATTGCAGGAAACATGGCTTAAAAACGGAACAATTCGTGAAAATATTGTAATGGGCAAACCCGATGCAACGGACGAAGAAGTGATTGAGGCGGCAAAAGCCACACATGCACACAGCTTTATCAAACGGCTTCCCAACGGCTATGACACGGTAGTCAGCGACACTAATTCGGGACTTTCTCAAGGGCAAAAACAGCTTTTGTGCATAACGAGAGTAATGCTCAGCATTCCGCCTATGCTGATTCTTGACGAAGCCACATCTTCAATCGACACCCGCACCGAAACGAGAATTCAAAAATCCTTTGCTAAGATGATGAAAGGCAGAACAAGCTTTATAGTAGCACACCGACTTTCAACCGTTCGTGAGGCTGATGTAATTCTTGTTATGAAGGACGGAAACATCATCGAACAGGGAAACCACGAAGAATTGTTGAAGCTTAACGGATTTTATGCAAATCTTTACAACAGTCAGTTTGCTGTCTGATTGTTAAAAATTTATCCCTACCCTTTCTGATTTAAATCCCGATTGATTTTTCTGAGTTAATCGGGATTTTTTACAGCTAAAAATCAATCAAAATTCTGCGATATATGAAAAATACAGTTGAAATAAACCGCCTTTTATTATAAAATGTGTATGTATGTTTTTTGGGAGCTTCTCCCTTACAATATTCAGATAATTATAAAAGGAGAACAGTTATGATTATTGCAGTAACTTATGAAAACGGGAATGTATTTCAGCATTTTGGACATTGCAAAAGCTTTAAAATATATGAGGTTGAGGATAATTCCGTAAAAACAGAAAAGGTTATCGACTCCATGGGAAACGGTCATGGTGCTTTGGCAGGCTTTCTTGCAGAAAACTGCGTTGATGTGCTAATCTGCGGAGGTATCGGCGGCGGTGCAAGAAATGCACTTGCAAATGTTGGTATTGAGCTTTATCCGGGTGTAACGGGAAATGCAGACGAGGCGGTAAAGGCACTTCTAAAAGGGAATCTGAATTACAACCCAAACACCACCTGCAGCCACCATGGTGCAGAACATTCATGCGGTTCTCATACCTGCGGTTAATAAAATTTTATTCCATTCAAAGCAACGCAAAATGAGAGTATTGCTCACTTTATAAAAAATTGTTAATTACAAAAAAGTATGTACTTGTATAATTCATACTAAAGTGATACAATATAAAGGAAATACCAAATAATAACTCTGCGTGTTGCAAAAAAGGTAAATTCAGCATAGAATAGAGGAAGAATTTTGCTTAAATTAGAAAACATCAGTTATCATGTGGACGACAAAAAAATTCTTGATAACATTACTTTAGACATAGACGACCATTTTGTCGCTATTACAGGTCCAAACGGAAGCGGTAAATCCACCCTTGCTAAGGTGATTGCAGGTATCATTAAGCCGACAAGCGGCAAAATCATTCTTGACGGCGAGGATATTACCGAGCTTTCTATAACAGAGCGAGCAAAAAAAGGTGTAAGCTACGCATTTCAACAGCCTGTTCGCTTTAAAGGCTTAACGGTTAAGGACTTAATGGCTCTCGCGGCAGGTAAGGAAACCAACGTCGCCGCTCTTTGCGATATCCTATCAGAAGTTGGACTTTGTGCAAAGGAGTACATTGACAGAAGTCTTGACGGCAGTCTTTCGGGCGGTGAGCTTAAAAGAATTGAAATAGCAATGATTTTGGCTCGCTCATCAAAGCTGAGCGTTTTTGACGAGCCGGAAGCCGGTATCGACCTTTGGAGCTTCCAAAAGCTCATTCGTGTTTTCGAGAAAATGGTTCAGACAACAAAGGGCAATATGCTCATAATCAGTCATCAGGAGCGTATTTTGAACATCGCCGACAAGATTATTTATCTCAAGGACGGTCAAGTTGAAAAATACGATTCAAGAGAGAACATTCTCCCCGAAATTCTAAACAGTGTCGGTGCAAGCGTATGCAGTGCCTTGACCGATAAGATGACGGAGGTGCTATAAATGGATGCAATTCAGAAGAGAATGCTTCACGAGGTAGCCGACCTTGATGCTCTCCCCGTTGGTGCATACAACATCAGATCAAACGGTGAAACTGCTTCAAGAAACTCAACGGCTAACATAGAGATTATACCTAAGACCGACAAATCGGGAATTGACATAAAAATCAAGCCAAACACAGTAAACGAGAGTGTACACATTCCGGTTATCATTTCGCAAAGCGGAATTAAGGAGCTTGTTTACAATGACTTTTTCATCGGAGAAAAAAGTGATGTTGTAATCGTTGCAGGCTGTGGTATTCACAACTGCGGCGGTGTAGACAGTGCACACGACGGCGTTCATACATTTTATGTAGGAAAAAACGCTAAAGTGAAATACGTTGAAAAGCACTACGGCGAGGGTGAAGGACGTGGCAAAAGGCTGATGAACCCAACCACTGTTGTTCATCTTGACGAGGGTGCTCAAATGACAATGGAAACTGCTCAGATTGCGGGAATTGACGACACTCACCGTGAAACAAAGGCGGTTCTTGCCGCTGACGCAAAGCTTGAAATCCGTGAAAGCGTAATGACAACAGGTTCACAGAATGCAGTTTCCGATTTCACAGCCGACCTTAACGGCGAAAATTGCAGTTGTAATATTATCAGCCGAACAGTTGCAAAAGACAACAGCACTCAGCACTTTACAAGCCGACTTAACGGAAACAATGTCTGTGCAGGTCACACCGAGTGCGATTCTATTATTATGGATAAAGCAGTTGTACTTGCAACTCCGGAGCTTCTCGCATCAAGCACCGAAGCAAGCCTTATCCATGAAGCCGCAATAGGCAAAATTGCAGGCGAACAGCTCATTAAGCTAATGACCTTAGGACTTACCGAGGAAGAAGCCGAGGAACAGATTGTTTCGGGATTTTTGAGATAAGCTGTTTTGCGTTATTATGTTATTATAATAAATTTTAATGTAAAATAAAATGAGATTATCGGAGCATTATGTAAAAATTTCTGCTCAGATAATCTCATTTTTCTATATTTTCAAAAAATCTTTTCAAGAGTAATATATGCCTACGGGCATTTGGCTTTAAGCTTTCAAGTTACCTATTATAATACACAATATCAAAATCAATCAGCAATCGGAATAGGCATGATTATTGTTACGGTAAACACATTTGAGTTATCATCGTAGCTTAACCGCATATCTCCGCAGTATTTTAAAACCACTCGCTTTATACTTCTTGTGCCGAAGCCGTGCAAGCCTGTTT
>JBGVDU010000336.1:0-2729 GCA_045119555.1 Acutalibacteraceae bacterium
CTCGGCAATATCCCTAAATCTGTTCTCCCTGTTTTCAAAATCGGACGAAGAAATGCGTACGGAAAAATCACCGCTTTTAATACTCTCCAACGCCTGTCGAATCTCCTTAACAGGCTTGTCTACCATGATTTTTCTTCGGATAATATCAGACACCGAAAAAATTATCGCCAATATTATCACATTGAAAAAAACAATCGGAGCGATTCTTCGGAGATCCTCTTCGGGAAAACGGACAGACTGAAAAAAGAGCAAAAACGAACACGTTGTAACAAAAGCGACTACCGCAAAAAAAACAAGAAAAACATGAAGTGAACGGAGAACACTCAGAAAAAACGCTTTCAAGCTTCTCACTTAATCACCGCCTTGTACCCCAAGCCGTGAACGGTAACGATTTCAAAGGCATCACATTCTGCAAGCTTTCCTCTGAGCTTAGTCATGTAAACATCGACAGTGCGGGGCGATGAAGCCGTATCCGCATCCCAAAATTCATCCATAAGCTGAGAGCGTGTAAAAGTCTTTTTCGGATATGAAAGCAATTTATATAAAAGGCTGAATTCACGGGCGGTCATCGGTATTTCTTCATCATCAAGATACGCCGTGTGCTCGTCTGCATCCATCACAAAATTTCCGACGGTAAGCTTATGGCTCGATGCAATTTTGGCACGTCGGAGCAACGCTCCTATTCTCAAAAACAGCTCGTCCAAATCTATGGGTTTAATCATATAATCATCAATCCCCACACGATAACCACGCTGCTTTGCCGCAAAATCTTCGCGTGCCGTCATGAAAAGAATCGGAATTTCCTCGTTCAAGCTGCGTACCGTTTTCACAAATTCAAAGCCGTCAATGTCGGGCATCATTATATCCGAAACAATTAAATCAAAAACATTATCATACATTGAATCGTATGCCTCGTCTGCATTAAGACAGCCGATAACCATAAAGCCGTTTTGGTTCAAAAAAGAGCAAACGGAGCGATTAAGGTCAAAATCGTCCTCTACAACCAATATTTTAAACATTAAGCATTCCCCCTGTCTGCAATGATGCCAACATAATAATATTGCATTGTCATTCATGCTCTATTATAACACGGAAATGTTAAAGTTTTGTTTACATAAATAATATTCATGCTTTCTCTTTTATCACATCAAGGGTGCAAAAATTCTAACCACCGAACGCAGAAATCTTTGAATCAGATTTGTTTTTATATTTTCAGACGTTATTTTAATACTGATGGTAATGTATTTTTCTTTTCATAAAAATATCCTCTAAAAAGCAAAAAGTGGGCGAATATCACTCACTTTTTGCTTTTTTTAATTATCATCCTCTGTACTTTTCGTTTCCTCATCGGCTGTTTGAGAATCGTCATCAACCTTTTCCAAAAAAGTATCAACAAACGCATTTTCAATTTTCTTGTATCCGCCGACTACCGTATCTTCAATCTTCTGATAAGCGGAAACCACCTTTTCTCCCATGTCTCCCGTTTTCAGCGTGCCGTCCTCTTCAAGGAAGGTATCTACAAATTTATCCTCGATTTTTTTATATCCTCCAACAACTGTGTCTTCTATCTTCTGATAAGCGGAAACCACCTTTTCTCCCATGTCTCCCGTTTTCAGCGTGCCGTCCTCTTCAAGGAAGGTGTCTACAAATTTACCCTCGATTTTTTTATATCCACCAACAACTGTGTCTTCTATCTTTTGATAAGCAGAAACCACCTTTTCACCTATTTTTCCTGTTTTTAATTTATATTCACTCATGTTAAAACCTCCCATATTTTTCAGCGAAATTATTTCAGTTACTCCATAGATAAGTATTAAATCATTGCTCGTTCATAAGCCTTTCGCTAAGGCTTAAAATCTGCATTGAATACTTCTTCTTTCTCGAATTGAGTATGGTCTTATAGATAGAGTAATTGAAGCTAACCATAAGAATTCCGAGAATTCCTATGACAATACCCGGAATCATCATTCCCTCACCCACAACCTCCATTGCAAGACACATACCGCCGCCAAGCACAAGAGAGCCGATTGAGCCAAACACATAAGCGAAAATATTTGCTGGTCGCTTAACCTTAGCATCAAGCCTGCGAAGCTCGTCTAATTCAGTGTTTTCTTTTTCCGTGTACTGTATGCGGATTTTTTGAGCAATAAAGCGTTGGTCATTTTTATTCATTTCACTGCCTCTTTCCTTTTATTTTGAATTTGTCGGTTTATTGTGATTTCATTATATCGCCCAAATGTTTTTGAAAGTTTTGGGAAATGTTTAAGTTTTGTTAATGGTGGGATTTTTATTAAAAAATGCCCTGCCGTTTCGACAGGACACTTTTGGGAAATATTATTCGATTTTAATAAAGTTATTTGATAACCGACGCATTAAATTTATTCAAGCCTTTTCGCTTATGGATAAAGGGCAACAGCATTTCAATATATATTTTCGCCACAACATTCCGTATTTCAAAATACTGCAATAGAATATAAAATTTACTTCTTTCTGTCAACCTTATCAAACGACGGGTTAAAGGCATAGAAATTCTTGCTGTCCAGATTATCTGTTGCAATTCTCAAGCCCTCACCGAAACGCTGATAATGAACAACCTCTCTCGCTCTAAGGAAACGAATCGGATCAATAACATCGGGGTCATCGCAGAATCTTAAGATGTTATCGTAAGTTGTACGAGCTTTTTGTTCGGCTGCCAAATCCTCATGAAGGTCTGTCAGTACATCGCCCTT
>JBGVDU010000337.1:0-1203 GCA_045119555.1 Acutalibacteraceae bacterium
ATATCATCACTAAGCTCAACGGCGAAGAGGTTGCCACAATGGAAGAGCTTCAAGCCGTATTGGAAGAGTGCAGTGTTGGCGATAAGGTAGAAATTACGGTTGTTCGCTCGGATAACGGTAAGCTTAAGGAAGGTACTCTCACAGCTACACTTATTGCCCGTGGTGACGTGGAATAATAACGATATACTGCATAATCATAATACGAATTTGTGTATCAAAAGGGTATATCACACTTTTAATTAATTTGATTTTTCCTTAAATTTTGAATAAAGTTCCCTCTTTCTTAATGTCAGGTTGACATTCCCCCTTAATACTAAACACCAATAACAAGCAGTGTTTAGTAAGAGAAACCGTCGCTCTCCCACAGCGACGGTTTTCTTTATAATGTGATATTTTTCACGGAAAATAATTGACAATGCCTTTTCATATTGATATAATATTTATAATAGTATAGAGGAGGAATAATCTATGATTTGTAACAGATGTAATACAGAAAATTCTGACGGTGCTGCTTATTGTAAGGAGTGCGGAAATCCGTTGACAGGTGCTGTGAATTTGACAAAGGATCAGTCCGACAATATATATACAAATCCTTTTGAGCAAGCAAGTAATGCTTCATCAAGCGACTATGTTGCGGCAAGCAGCTCGAATGATGTACAGAATCCGTACCAGCAGTCATCGTATAATCAATCACAGTACAGCCCACAGCAGTACAATCAGTCTCAGTACACTCAGCCGTATCAACAGCAGATGCCGAATTATCCGCCTATGCCTCCTCAGGATAACAGCCACATGACTGTTTTGGGATGGATCGGACGTTCCTGCATTAGCCTTATTCCTTTTGTAGGACCGATTATTTATATAGTTATGCTTTTTGTTTGGGCATTTGGCGACACTCCGAAAAAATCTCTTAAGACTTGGGCACAGGCACAGCTTATTCTTGCCGCAATTTCTCTTGTAATTATGTTCTTGTTTATGCTTGTTGCGGGAGTTTCTTTCAACGAGCTGGCTAATGAATTGTATTACTATTGATTGGTAAGATAATTTTGTTCGATAGCTTCCGTATTCAAAATTTCTACAAAGATAAAAGATTAGAATTGCGGATTTATTTATCGTTCGGCAAATAAATCAAAAGCTAAAATTTTTCTCGGCACATACAGCTTGTTTGTATGTGCCGAGTTTTATGATTTTGTATCATGGAAG
>JBGVDU010000338.1:0-2631 GCA_045119555.1 Acutalibacteraceae bacterium
CTGTTTTGGCTTGCGAAAGCGTAATCTGCAACGATGCACCCGACGGCGAAGCAGAAGAGGCTTGCAGAAAACTCGGTAAGGCAATTTCTTGAGGGACTGAATTTTGTTCAAAAATCGTTTGATTTTATCTGAAATTTTATACATATAAGCATTCCGTTTTTAATATCCATAAATTATTGGAAATTTTTTTTTAAATTTGATATTGACAAATGAGTTAGAGACTGCTAATATAATATGCGGTTAGAATTTTCTAACTTAGTCTTATCAAACCTAAAAGCGTTTTTTAAGGTTTGCGGGGTGTATATGCCGATTTTATCGGATTTTTGGCTAAGCTTACGATTATTCTGACCGCAGTATTTTTTGCAATTAGTTAAGCGATAACTAACGGAAGGGTGGTTGTATGATGCCGTTGACAGTAGCAGATATAGGTGAAGAAAATATAATTAAGAGAATCGGCGGAAATCCCGAAACACGTCAGCATCTTGAAAACTTAGGCTTTGTGTCGGGCGGAGCCGTAACGATAGTTTCTTCGATAGGCGGTAATCTTATTGTAAACGTCAAGGATTCCCGTGTTGCTATAAGCAAAGAAATGGCTTGCAAAATTATGGTTTAATTTGATTTAAAAATCTTTACGGCGGTTTCTGTCGGTAAATGATATATTGCAAATCAGTTAAAATATTTTTGAGGAGGAAGCATGAATGAAAACATTGAAATCCGCAAAGGTGGGTGACACCTTAAAGGTGGTAAAGCTTCATGGAGAAGGTGCGATTAAACGCCGTATTATGGATATGGGTATCACTAAGGGCGTTACGTTAACCGTCAGAAAGGTAGCTCCTTTGGGTGACCCGATTGAGGTAAACGTAAGAGGCTATGAGCTTTCAATTCGTAAAGCCGATGCCGATATGATTGAGGTTGAAGAGTGATTGTAAATCAAAAGAGGTGAACGAACAGTGATTCTTTTTATTGAATGTATCGTTTTTTGCATGTTATTCACACTTGCAATATTGCCTGCACAGTATAAAGACCCGATTAATATGATTATGTCATATCCGCCCGAAATTATTAAGAGGGTGGAGCAGCTTCCCGAATATCAAGGTAAAATAAAGCACAGAGAACGCTCTCACATAGTTAAAAAGATTGTGGGTTCATTGTTCTTGGTTGTCTTGCTTGCACTTGTTGCTTATTTTTCGGGCTGTAAGGATTTTATATCTGCTTTTGTGCATGTGTTTATATTGTTTTTTTCGATAAATATATATGATCTTGTCGTTCTTGATTGGGGCGTTTTTTGTCACAGTAAAAAGCTCCGCATACCAGGCACGGAGGATATGGAAAAGGAATATCGAGATTACTTTTTTCATGTAAAAGGTGCGGTAAAGGGAACGCTTATCTCGCTGGCGGCGGCACTTTTGGCAGGAGGCTTGGTTCATATTGCTTCGGCTTTAGGTTTGTTATAATACTGATTTTAATAAAACACATTAGTATAAAGGGTATGAACCTATTATTTTTTGTAATGTAGTTAGCGCAAGCTAAGTTAGGCTGCACAAATTTATAAAGAAGGGAAATGCGAACATGAACATTAGAATTGCTCTTGCGGGTAATCCGAACTGCGGTAAAACAACGCTTTTCAATGCGTTGACGGGTTCAAATCAGTTTGTAGGTAACTGGCCCGGTGTAACGGTTGAAAAGAAGGAGGGTAAGCTGAAAAAGCACAGTGATGTAATTATC
Source organism: Acutalibacteraceae bacterium (assembly GCA_045119555.1). Lineage (GTDB taxonomy): Bacteria > Bacillota > Clostridia > Oscillospirales > Acutalibacteraceae > RUG592. Next base: position 1,726 of record JBGVDU010000338.1, read on the forward strand.
ACAGACTTGCCGGGAATTTACTCGCTCTCTCCGTACACACTCGAAGAGGTTGTTGCAAGAAATTATCTTATAAACGAACGTCCCGATGCTATTCTTAACATCATCGACGGTACTAACCTCGAAAGAAATCTTTATCTCACAACACAGCTTACAGAGCTTGGAATACCTGTTGTTGTGGCTATCAACATGATGGATGTTGTAAACAAGAACGGCGATAAGATTAACATCAAGGAGCTTTCCCGTCAGCTTGGATGTAAGGTTGTTGAAATCTCTGCTTTGAAGGGCACGGGAATTACAGAGGCTGCCGAGGAAGCTATCAATGCGGCTGAAAATACTAAGACAATTCCTCAGCACAGCTTTTCGGGCGTAGTTGAGCACGCACTTGCTCACATTGAGGAGTGCACAGTTCACGATATGCCCGAGGAACAACAGCGTTGGTATGCTATCAAGCTTTTTGAGCGTGACGAAAAGGTTATCGAACAGCTTAAGCTTGATAAGAAAGCACTTGACCACATCGAAAAGGATATTCTTGCGGCGGAAAAAGAGCTTGATGACGATGCGGAAAGTATCATTACAAACGAGAGATACGTTTACATAGCATCAATCATTAAGGGCTGTTACAAGAAGAAAAATAAAAGCGGACTTACGACATCCGATAAGATTGACAAAATTGTTACCAACAGATTCCTTGCATTACCCATTTTTGCTGTTATAATGTTTATAGTGTATTACATTTCCGTTTCAACGGTAGGTACACTCGTTACAGACTGGACTAACGACGGCTTGTTCGGTGACGGCTGGCACTTGTTCGGTATCGGCACAAGCGAATATGAAGAGGCTATTACCGATTACGCAGTAACAAATGTTTGGACAGATGAGCTTACTGCTACTGTTGAAAATGCAGTT
>JBGVDU010000339.1:0-5177 GCA_045119555.1 Acutalibacteraceae bacterium
CGAAGAGGTTAAGGCTGAAGTTGAGATTAAGTAATTTAACCTTACTTAATTTTTACATCGAAATTATTGGGACTGTCGTTTCGGCAGTCCCTTTTTCGCATTGTGAAGAACTGTTCTTTGATTCAATTTTATACTTGCGGTTGAGTAAAATATTACTAAAATTTTAAAATAATACTCTATTATTCAAAAGAAAATATCAAAAATACAACTTTTTTCGCTTATTTTCTCATATATGTTTGTATTTTTCTTAAACCTGTGGTAAAATAGACCTATTACTGATATAAATAATAAAGAGAGGTTCATACATTATGATACAAGTTGCAATAATGGGTCACGGCGTTGTAGGAAGCGGTGTGGCAGAAATCCTTCTTAAACATTCTGAGGAAATCGCTAAAAAGGTTAAAGAAGAAATCTACATCAAAAAGGTTCTCGACCTCAGAGAATTTCCGGACAGCCCTATCGCTGACCGTTTCACAAAGTCGTTTGACGATATTATAAATGATGATGAAATAAAGGTTGTTGTTGAGGTTATGGGCGGAATTAACCCTGCTTATGACTTCGTTAAGAGATGCCTGCAGAACGGCAAGAGCGTTGTTACTTCTAACAAGGAGCTTGTTGCCGCTAAGGGTGCAGAGCTTTTGAAGATTGCAGCCGAGAATAACTTGAATTTCCTCTTTGAGGCAAGCGTTGGCGGCGGTATTCCGATTATTCGCCCTCTTACTCAGTGCCTTGCCGCAAATGAGGTTACAGAGGTTGCAGGTATCTTAAACGGTACAACTAACTTCATTCTTACAAAGATGATTAAGGATTCCATGTCCTTTGATGATGCACTTGCTCTTGCTCAGAAGCTTGGCTATGCAGAGAGAAATCCTGCTGCCGACGTTGAGGGTCACGATGCTTGCAGAAAGATTTGTATTCTTGCTTCACTCGTATTCGGCAAGCATGTTTATCCCGACAGCGTACATACAGAGGGTATCACAAAGGTTACACTTACAGACGTTGACTATGCCGCAGCTTGGGGCGGTGTAATTAAGCTTATCGGTGATGTTAAGCTTACAGGCGACAAGCAGGAGATTATTGTTGCTCCGATGTTTGTTAGCAACGACAGCCAGCTTTCGAGCGTTGATGATGTATTCAACGGTATCTTGGTTAAGGGCGACTCCACAGGTGACGTTGTATTTTACGGTAAGGGTGCAGGTAAGCTCCCGACAGCAAGTGCCGTTGTTGCTGACGTTATGGACTGCGTTAAGCACATCAGCTCCCGTAAGTACCTTATGTGGGAGGACGGCTGTGCAGAGGATATTCTTCCTTTCGAAAACAGCTCTTATGCAATGTATGTTCTTGCAAATGCCGCTGATAAGGCTTCTGCAATTTCTGCAGCTAACGATGCTTTCGGTGCTTGCGAGCAGCTTACAAGAGAGGGTGCAGAGCAGAACGAGGTAGCTTTCGTTACTCCTGTTCTCAGCAATGCTGATTTCACAAAGGCAGTTGAAAAGTTCGAGCTTAGCGGTGCTAAGGTTGTAACCTCTATCAGAATTGCTACTATCTGATTATTTGATTTCATTGCATAAAAATAAGGTTACTCTTAGCTGAGTAGCCTTGTTTTGGGTGATAATCGGAGAATTTATGTTATCGCTTTTTCGTTTTCAATCGGAAAGGGTTGAGAAGTATGATAAAAATTCAAATTCCTGCGACGAGTGCTAACCTCGGTTCGGGCTTTGACAGTCTTGGCGTTGCACTTAATATGTACAATTATGTGTGGATGGAAGAGGCTGACGAGATTGATATATCATCAAACGACGGTATGGATGTTCCGAAGGATGAATCGAATTTGATATATTGGTCGGCTCAAAGATTGTATCAGGAATGTGGAAAGACCTTGCCGGGTCTTAGAATTATTCAAGAAAACAATATCCCAATGACAAGGGGATTGGGCAGCTCATCGGCTTGCATTGTTGCAGGCTTAAAGGGTGCGAACCGTTTTTTGGGAAGTCCGCTTTCACGGCATGACCTTGTCAATTTGGCTTGTAAAATAGAGGGACACCCCGATAATACAACTCCTGCCTTGCTCGGCGGTTTGGTTACTGCGGCTATGGAAAACGGCAGAGTTTACAGCGTGAGTGTACCTGTTGCAAAGAATATTCGTTTCGGTGTGTTTATCCCTCCGTTTGAGCTGAAAACAGAGGTTGCAAGAAATGCCTTGCCCGATGAATACACCAGAGAAAATGCGGTTTATAACCTTTCAAGAAGTGCGTTGATGACTGCGGCATTGTTCTCGGGCAGCTTGGAGAATCTGAGAGTTGCCGTGCAGGACAGTCTGCATCAGCCCTTCAGAAAAAAGTTTATAAACGGTGTCGATACAGTTTTCCGTATGAGCTATGAGCTTGGTTCCTACGGAACATACATCAGCGGTGCAGGCCCGTCTATAATAGCGATTCTCGATGATACGCTTGCCGATACGTTTAATCGTTATGCTATACCACATCTTGAAAGCAAAGGCGTAAAAGATTGGCAATTTCATCTATTGACAGCAGACGGCGAAGGTGCTAAAGTGTATATCGAATGATTTTTAATTAATTAAACAGGTCGGCAATGTGTCGGCTGTAATAAGAGGAGTTTTCACAATGAGCTTAATCGTTCAAAAATTTGGCGGCAGTTCGGTTGCAAATGCTGAGCGTGTTTTCAACGTAGCTAAAATTGTAACCGATACTTACAAAGAGGGTAACAGCGTAGTAGTTGTTGTTTCCGCACAGGGTGACACAACAGATGACCTCATCGAAAAGGCTAATGAGATTAACCCCCATGCTTCAAAGCGTGAGAGAGATATGCTCTTGGCTTCCGGTGAGCAGATTTCCATTGCACTTTTGGCAATGGCTATTGAGAAGCTTGGTTATCCGGTAGTTTCACTTCTTGGCTGGCAGGCAGGCTTCCAGACTTCTTCTGCTTATACAAGTGCAAGAATTAAGAAGGTTATGCCGGACAGAATTCAGAAGGAAATTGATAAGAAGAATATCGTAGTTGTTGCAGGATTCCAGGGTATTAACAAGTACGACGATCTTACAACACTCGGAAGAGGCGGTTCAGATACAAGTGCCGTTGCTATTGCGGCTGCTATGCACGCTGATCTCTGCCAGATTTATACAGACGTAGAAGGCGTTTACACAGCTGACCCGCGTAAGGTTAGCAATGCTAAAAAGCTTGCTGAGATTTCTTATGATGAAATGCTTGAGCTCGCAACTCTCGGTGCACAGGTTCTTAATAACCGTTCCGTAGAGATGGCAAAAAAATACAACATTGAGTTAGAGGTATTGTCCAGCCTTACAAGGGCACCGGGTACAATAGTTAAGGAGGCACCAAAAATGGAAAAAATGTTAATCAGCGGCGTTGCAAAGGATAAGGATATTGCTCGAGTTTCAATCATCGGATTGCCTGACAGACCGGGTCTTGCATTCAAGGTATTCTCTAAGGTTTCCGCTGCAAATATCAATGTAGACATCATTCTCCAGTCAATCGGCAGAGATGGCACAAAGGATATCGCTTTCACAGTTGCTAAGGATAAGGCTGAGGAAACAAAGGCTATTCTTGAAGAGTACCTCATTCCGCTCGGAGCTAAGGAAGTTAGATTTGATGAGGATGTAGCTAAGATTTCTATCGTTGGTGCAGGTATGGAGAGCCATGCAGGCGTTGCTACAAAGATGTTTGAAGCACTCTACGATGCTCAGATTAACATCAAGATGATTTCCACAAGCGAAATCAAGGTTTCCGTTCTTATCGACGAAAAGGATGCCGATAACGCAGTTAAGGCTATTCACGAGAAGTTCTTCGATTAATTTGGAAGTAACAATTCTATATACGAAAAAAAGGAGCAGTTTGAACTGCTCCTTTTTGCATTTTAATATGTTTTTGGGGAAGCTTTTAGATAACCGAAAAGGTTTTGAAAGCTCAAATATAAATGGGTAGTCAGTAAAAATTACTATCAGCACGGGTCTACATGAACCATACAATGTTTAACTGTCGGAAATTCCTCTTCGATTTTATCGTGCACATTTTCTGCAATATTATGTGCATCTGTAAGCGTCATATTACCGTCAACAGCTATAATCGCATCAACATACACCTTTGAACCGAACATTCTTGTTTGAAGATTTACAAGAGAAACAACGCCCTCTTGAGCGGTGATAATTTCCGTCATGGCTTCTACTGTGCTGTCATCGCACGCTTTATCTACCATTTTATCAATAGCATCTCTGAAAATATCTATTGCGGCTTTTAAGATAAACAAACAGATTACGATGCTTGCTATGGGTTCAAGAATAGGGTAGCCGAGTCTTGCTCCGCCTATACCTATCAACGCACCGATTGACGAAAGTGCGTCGGAACGGTGGTGCCATGCGTCGGCTTTCAGTGCTCCCGAGTTTATTTTCCTTGCGGCAATTATTGTGTACCAGTACATCCATTCTTTAACTACGATGGAGATTATTGCGGCTATTAAGGCGAGTACCCCGGGGATTGCGATATCGTCTTGATTGCCCGACATTATTACGGAAGCACCGTCCAAGCCGATTCCAAGCCCCGTTATAAACAGTATAACTGCAAGGACTATCGAGGCTACACATTCCATTCTTTCGTGACCGTAGGGGTGCTCCTTGTCGGGACTTTTCTCCGAAATATTAAATCCTATTATTACAACGAATGTGCTGAAAACGTCGGAAGCCGAGTGAACCGCATCGGATACCATGGCACTTGATTTCGCCGCAATTCCTGCGATAAATTTGAATATCGCAAGCAGGAAATTAATAACGATTGTAGTGTTGGAAACTCTCATGGCAATTTTTTTATTGCTGTTTTCTTTCATAATAATCCTCCTCGTAAAAAGAAAAAGCATCTGCGGAACAAATTTACTGTCCCACAGATGCTTGAAGTTTTTTCATCTGTTGCCCCAATAGGCCCGGCGATACATCTTATAAATGTACGCTTGATCAGTTTGTATCTGAGCTTTTTCAACTTTATAATAAAAATTGAAAGGTGTTGCAGTCAAAGAGATTAATTGATATTTTAACATAAAATTTAGAATTGTCAATACCTTTTTAATTTATTATTTGCCTTATTTTTATGATATATATTATGAAAAAGCTTGCGGAGATGTTACGGATTGGAATGTGTACATATTAAGCTTT
>JBGVDU010000340.1:0-3690 GCA_045119555.1 Acutalibacteraceae bacterium
AGATTGCCGTTTTCAGGCAATCTCCCATGACTTCGCTTTTGCCTACTTTTGCCGAACAGCAAAAGTAGGTGCCCCGCCCCGGCATGAGGGGCAGAAGTAGAGTAAATAGAGAACAGATTATCACCAAAGCTGAAAATCATAAATCGGCGAACAACAAACCACCCGTAAACAACATACCAAAAAACTCAGAGTATCTGATGTTATAGCAGTCAGATACTCCGGGGAGAACCACTGTCAGCAGGTTCTCCCCATTCAAACCGCATGAAGTGCGAAAATCCCTTAGTGCCCCTCTCCGCTGAGTGGAGTATAAAGGAGTTTCGCTCACTGCGGTGAGCGACCAAAGACGCTGTCTTTGGAATCTGCAAGCCTTTGAAAAGGCTTGAGCGAAACTTTAATAGTTATTAACAGATAGATTGAAAAATAACAAAAAAAGGAGCAAAATTATGTCTAAAGGAAAATACGGAGTCCACGGTGGACAGTACCTCCCCGAAACTCTTATGAACGCTATCATCGAGCTTGAAGAAGCTTATAACCACTATAAGAATGATCCCGATTTCAATAAAGAGCTTACCACTCTTTTGAATGAGTACGCAGGCAGACCGTCACTTCTCTATTATGCGGAGAAAATGACTAAAGACCTCGGCGGTGCGAAAATTTACTTAAAGCGTGAGGACTTGAACCATACAGGTGCTCATAAAATCAATAATGTTTTGGGTCAGGTGCTGCTTGCTCAGAAAATGGGTAAAACAAGAATCATCGCCGAAACAGGTGCAGGTCAGCATGGCGTTGCTACCGCAACAGCGGCGGCTCTCTTCGGTATGGAGTGCGAAATTTTCATGGGAGCAGAGGATATTGAGCGACAGGCTCTCAATGTGTATAAAATGCGTTTGCTCGGTGCTAAGGTAAATTCCGTTACATCGGGTACAGCAACACTTAAAGACGCCGTTTCCGAAGCTATGAGAGAATGGACAAGCCGTATTGATGATACTCATTATGTGTTGGGTTCATCGGTAGGTCCTCACCCGTTCCCAATGATGGTAAGGGATTTTCAAGCTGTTATTTCAAAGGAAATCAGAGAGCAGTGCATGGAGAAGGAGGGTAAGCTCCCCGATGCTGTTGTGGCTTGCGTGGGCGGCGGCTCAAACGCTATCGGTGCATTCAGTGATTTTATTGATGATAAGAGCGTTCGCCTAATCGGCTGTGAAGCCGCAGGCAGAGGTATTGATACATTTGAAACAGCCGCAACAATCTCCACGGGCAAGCTTGGCATTTTCCATGGCATGAAAAGCTATTTCTGTCAGGACGAGTACGGTCAGATTGCTCCCGTTTATTCAATCTCCGCAGGACTTGACTACCCCGGCATAGGCCCTGAGCACTCATATCTTCACGATATCGGAAGAGCAGAGTATGTGGCAATTACCGATGATGAAGCGGTAGATGCTTTTGAGTATCTTTCAAGAACAGAGGGAATTATTCCCGCTATTGAAAGTGCCCATGCAGTAGCGTATGCAAAGAAGCTTGCTCCGACTATGGGTAAAGATGAAGTAATTGTCGTAAGTCTTTCGGGGCGTGGTGATAAGGACTGTGCCGCTATCGCAAGATACAGAGGGGAGGAAATTTCAGAATGAGAATTTCAGACGCATTTAAGAATAAAAAAGCATTTATTTCATTTATAACATGTGGTGACCCAAATCTTGAAACAACGGAAAAGCTTTTGCTTACAATGGAGCAGGGCGGAGTTGATTTAATTGAGCTTGGTATTCCGTTTTCAGACCCGACAGCCGAGGGCCCTGTAATTCAGGGGGCAAATATTCGTGCCTTGTCACAGGGTGTTACAACCGATAAAATTTTTGACATGGTGAGAAGAGTTCGCCCGAAAATAAATATTCCTCTTGTGTTTATGACTTACGCTAACGTAGTGTTCTCATACGGTATTGAGCGTTTTGTAAAGACAGCCTCGGAAATAGGTATCAGCGGAATTATTCTGCCCGATATTCCTTTTGAAGAAAAAGATGAGTTTTCGTCTGTGTGCGACAAATACGACGTTGATTATATTTCCCTTATCGCTCCAACCTCTGCCGACAGAATTTCCATGATTTCAAAAGATGCACGAGGCTTTATATATTGTGTTTCCTCGCTCGGTGTAACGGGTGCAAGAAGTGAAATTACAACGAATATTGATTCTATCGTTGCAAAAGTAAAGGAAAATACAGATATCCCCGTTGCGGTAGGCTTCGGAATTTCCACACCCGAGCAGGCAAAGAATATTGCAGATAGAGCAGACGGTATAATAATCGGTTCTGCGATTGTAAAAATCGTTGCCGAGCACGGCGAAAAAGCCGAACCTTACGTTTACGATTTTGTTAAAGGAATTAAGGACGCAATCTCGGAGTAATTTAGAGCGTTTATATTTTTATTGCAAAGGACTGAGTTTTAATGGCTCAGTCCTTTTTGAAATAAAAATTAAAAATAAAATGAACCTTTTCTCCTTATAATGTATCTAATTAATGTAAATCAAATTTAAACAAGGAGGAAATGTAATGAAAAAGCAAGATTTGAAAAAGGTTTATTCAAATGTTCCACAGGATTTCCACAACAGTGTTGTGCGTACACTCAACAGCTTGGAGGACGTGCAGAAAAGCACAGTTCGCCCCAAAAGCAAAATTTTCAGAACAGCCGTAGCCTGTGCGTTGATTATCGCAGTCGGTGCGGTTGGAGCAGTTACAGCGGCGGCTGTTTATCCAATGGTTGCAAGCCGTGAGGGCAATTATGGCATGACCTTGGAGCTTGAAGCGACAGGCAGCGGTTCTGCGGAGGATATGAATCTGAAGCTGAGTGCCGATTCAACAGGCTCTCCCGAATATGTGAAGATGAATATCGGATATCTTCCGCAGGGAGTTGTTGAGGATCAGGGAAAGTACAGCTTGAACGGAGAACACGAGGAACAATGCTTTACCTTTGATGTTATGAGAGTTGCCGAAAATGTGACTGTAAGCGACGTAAACATTCTTGACTATGAGCAGTTTGAGGTTCATGGCAATCCTGCTGTACTGGCACACAGCAGTCTTACCTTCGCAAAGTCTTTCTATATATTTTTTGAAGATGAGTGTGCATTGGTTTGTTGCTATGTAACAGATGACGTAAGCGACGATGAAATTAAAAAGGTTATGGAAAGCATAAGCTTTACAAGCGGTACTGAAGAGAATAACGACGGCGGCTCACTTTCGCAGGCAAGAGAACAGGAGAGCGGAGAAAATAATGTTGAAAATGCTTTGCAGAATATTTACGATAGCTATATAGAAAGAAACACAACGGTTGAATATTCGGTAATTCCGTGCGGTCAGTCGGTGGGATATTCAGATGACGTGGTAGAAGAAAACGCTTTTAAATGCAGTGTTGATTCCATCGAGGTTCTTGACAATATTTCTGAGCTTGACAGAGATAATTTTGACAACAATATGTTCAACCTCAGCGAATATGCGGACGAAAACGGAAATCTTTTGTCATACACAAGAGAGATTTATTCCTACGGTGACGGCGTTAATACTACAAAAGAGCTTATTTCAAGCGAAACAATGAACCGTAAGCTTGTTTATGTTACTGCTACGGTTACGAATACAAGTGACGAAGAACAGTGCTTCTATTTGAGACAAATCGGCATGGAGTGGCTGAGAGAAAATAACGGAGAAT
>JBGVDU010000341.1:0-5329 GCA_045119555.1 Acutalibacteraceae bacterium
AAAAGTATATAGCAGATGTTAATGGAGATGGTAGAATTGGATCGGTTGATGCTTTGTTGATTCGACAAATAATTGCCGGCGAATTTTAATAAATATAATAACTTCAAACGGAGGTAGTATTATGAAGAAAAAAGTTATAAACCTATCAGCTTTATTGCTTGCACTCATTCTTGTAATTCCGCTGCAACTGTTGTGTGTTTTTGCGGAGGAAACAAATCCAACTGATAAGATAGACGAGACTGTTTTGTTTTACTTAAAAGAAATTAAAGATGCAAGCGAAAGAATTCCGATTAATATTTCAGTGGTTGCTCCTGATTTAAGTGGTATAGACGAGCAGGTTGTTTCTAAGTATGGTGAATATCTTACTTATGATGAATATGTAGAGATGTATGGCGAAGTTGATTGTTACGAATACCACCAACAACATACTATACCTCGTGAAGAATATAGCGAACAGTTAAAAAAGGAGCTTTTCGATAAAAATAACGAAGCTTTTATGGAAGAGGCGGGACTAAATAAAGAAAACTTGGTTAGCGAATGGGTTAATGTTGACGATAATGTAATTTCAATTTGGCTGACCGAGGAAGAAATTTACGAAGTTGCATCTTATGAGAATGTTGAGAGTATTAGTTACTGTGAAATAAATCCAGACTATCCTGATTTAGTTTATCTCATAGCTAATGGGGACGTTAACGGAGATGACGAAATCAGTTCTATGGATGCTGTTATGTTGCAACGTTACTTTGTTGGATTGGAAAAGCTTAGTCCAGAGATAATAAAATGGCATGCTGATGTTAATGGTGATGGTGAGCTTACAAGTATAGATGTTCTTGAAATTATGAGATACTTGGTGGGATACCAAACTGATTCAAATGTTGGTGAGATTAAAGACATTCCTTATCAATATTATCATTTGTTAGAAGAATGGTAATACAATTTGAAATTAGTAGGCAGTTCACTGTTGCGTTTGGTGCTGATGTAGAATTTTAACTAAAAATCAAAACATATATAGTTTTCCTCTCAAAAAAGCAGGGCAGATACCGCAAGGCATTTGCTCTGCTTTTTGTACTATATATTGATTTTCTCAAAAAAATATAATAAAATAATATTTGTCAGATTATATTGAGAGGTGCGAAAAATGCGGCTTTATCATCATAAGGTTCAGTATTACGAAACGGATAAAATGGGGATTACTCACCATTCAAACTATGTTCGCTGGATGGAGGAGGCTCGTGTCGATTATTTAACGCAAATCGGCTGCGGCTATGACGAGATGGAAAACGCAGGCATAATATCACCCGTCTTAGCCGTAAACTGTAATTATAAGAAAACTACCACATTTGCCGATGAGGTGGTTATCAAGGCTAAAATTAAGGAGTTTAAGGGTGTTCGTTTTGTTATTGAATATGAAATGACCAATGCCTGCGATGATTCCGTTGTCTGCACTGCGACAAGTGAGCATTGCTTTTTGGATGCGGAGTTTAAACCGATTAACCTTAAAAAGTATAACCCTGAATATTATCAAAAATTGACAGAGAACATAGGAAAATAAAATCGCAAATTCAACCGCTCGAGCAATTCTTTTCCCGTTGCATTATGACTGATTTTGTATTATAATTAGAATGTATAGCGAAATTTGACGAATTTAATTTTGCAATTAAAAAATCAGTGTAAGGAGAATTTATGTTTAATAAAAATAATTTTCTGTTGGGCAAGAAAAATCGAATTTTAGCGTCTGCTGTGGCGGCGGCTATGTTTGTTTGTTGCTTTGCCGCCTGCGATAACACAGAGCCCGACGCCGTGTCGAAGGCTGAAGATGACGGCAAGGTAAGCGTTGTTGCGACTATTTTTCCACAGTACGATTTCAGCCGTCAGATTGCAGGTGATTGTGCCGATATTACAATGCTTTTGGGTCCCGGAGAGGAAAGCCATACCTACGAGCCGACACCGCAGGATATTATTAAGATTCAGGAGGCTGATGTGTTTATTTACGTCGGCGGCGAGTCGGATTCTTGGGTGGACGATATTCTCGATTCCGTTGACACAAGCTCTATGGAAATTATCAGCCTTATGGACGTTGTAGAGCCTGTTGAAGAGGAAATAGTTGAGGGTATGGAGGAAACAGAGGAGCACGACCATGACCACGAAAGCGGCGATTCCGCAGGCGAAACCGAGTATGATGAGCATGTTTGGACTTCCATTGACAATGCTCAGATAATTTCACAGGCTATTTCCGATGCTCTTTGTGAGGTTGACGAAGCGAATGCTTTGACATATCGCAGTAATTGCGAAAAATATTTGTCGGAATTATCCTCACTCAAAAAGGAGTTTATTTCTATTGTAAACGATGCAGAGAGAAATACTATCGTTTTCGGCGACAGATTCCCGATAAGATACTTTGCAGATGAATTCGGTCTTGAATATTACGCAGCTTTTTCGGGCTGTGCAGAGCAGAGCGAGCCGAGTGCAGGTACTGTGGCATTTTTGATTGAAAAGGTAAATGCGGAGGAAATTCCCGTTGTATTTTATTTGGAGCTTTCCAACGGCAAGGTGGCACAGACTATCGCAGAAAGCACGGGTGCGGAAACGCTTTGCTTCAATTCCTGCCACAACATTACAATGGAGGATTATCTTAACGGAGTTACCTATATTGAATTAATGGAACGCAATGCTGAGGTTTTGGAAAAGGCTCTTAATTGATGCTGATTATTTAAAATCAAACAAAAATATAATAAAAAAACTTTTTTCGATAAGTCACCATAAATCGGAAATTCTATTGACAAAATCAGTAAAAAGTTTTAACATATAAGGAATACAATTAAAAAAAGAGGAGTGTTTATTATGGCATTTTATTTTGAGGAACCGTCACGCACATTTGGAGAATACTTGCTCGTCCCGGGATATTCTTCCAGTGAGTGTATTCCTACGGCAGTAAGCCTTAAAACGCCGCTTGTAAAGTACAAAAAAGGTGAAGAACCCGCTATTTCCATGAACATACCTATGGTAAGTGCTATCATGCAGTCCGTTTCAAACGACACAATGGCTATTGCTCTTGCTAAAGAGGGCGGTGTTTCCTTTATCTACGGTTCACAGTCTATTGAAGAAGAAGCCGCTATGGTTGCTCGTGTAAAGAACTATAAAAAAGGCTTTATCACATCTACTTCAAATATTACGCCCGAAGACACTCTCGCTGATATAATCGAACTTAAAGAGAGAACAGGCCATTCAACAGTTGCCGTAACTGATGACGGCACTGCTCACGGTAAGCTTTTGGGAATTATCGGCAGCCGTGATTACAGAGTAAGCAGAATGGATCTTTCTACAAAGGTTAAGGATTTCATGACTCCGCTTGAGAAGCTTGTTACTGCTCCCGCTACAACAACTCTCAAAGAGGCTAACGACATCATTTGGGATAATAAGCTTAACAGCTTGCCGCTCGTTGATGATGAAGGCAGACTTGCTTATCTCGTATTCAGAAAAGACTATGATTCACACAAAGAGAATGTAAACGAATTGCTTGATTCACATAAGAGTTATATTGTTGGTGCAGGCATCAACACAAGAGATTACGCAGAGAGAGTTCCTGCCCTTGTAAACGCAGGTGCTGACGTGCTTTGTATTGACTCTTCCGAGGGTTTCTCCGAGTGGCAGAAGCTTACGATTGAGTGGATCAGAAAGAACTACGGCGACAGCGTTAAGGTTGGTGCAGGCAACGTAGTTGACAAGGACGGCTTCAGATTCCTCGCAGAGTGCGGTGCGGACTTTATTAAGGTAGGTATCGGCGGCGGCTCTATTTGTATCACAAGAGAAACAAAGGGTATAGGCAGAGGCCAGGCTACTGCTCTTATCGACGTTTGCAAGGCTCGTGATGAATATTTCGAGGAAACAGGCATTTATGTTCCTGTATGCTCCGACGGCGGTATCGTTCACGATTACCACATGACACTCGCTCTTGCAATGGGTGCTGATTTCGTAATGCTCGGCAGATATTTCTCACGTTTCGACGAAAGCCCGACACAGAAGGTTAAGATTAACGGCTCTTACGTTAAAGAGTATTGGGGCGAAGGCTCAAACAGAGCAAGAAACTGGCAGAGATACGACCTCGGCGGCGACAAGAAGCTTTCCTTTGAAGAGGGTGTTGACAGCTATGTTCCTTATGCAGGTGCACTCAAGGACGGTGTTGCTATCACAACATACAAGATTCGTTCCACGATGTGCAACTGTGGTGCTTTGTCAATTCCGGAGTTCCAGCAGAAAGCAAGACTTACACTCGTTTCTTCAACAAGTATCGTAGAGGGCGGCAGCCACGACGTTATTGTTAAGGACAGCGTAGTGAACGGTTAATTTAATAATCAAAGATATTTGCTCCCCATGGGTTTTCCTGTGGGGAGCTTTATGGTTTGGTAAAGAAAAATAACTGCATGGTAAAAAATATATACCAAGCTGTGCATCTGAAATCCGTTATTTTTCCTCATTATGAATTTTCGGATATATGAAAAACTGCACAAAAATATCAAGAACTTTTTTACAACGAAGAGCTTTTTTTATTTTTGAGTTCTTAATTGTTTAAATTTCTCAAATTAATCTTTACAATAACCCGTTTTTGTTTTATAATTACAATAAGTCTAATTGAATGTGACAACATCGACTAGCACACAGTCAGAGAAAGGTTGGAATTGAAATGAGTATTGAAAAAGCAAAAGCAGAGCTTGAAAATTCGAGTGCATATAAGCGACTCAACGCTCTCTTTGACGAGGGTTCTTTTTCACAGCTTGCTCCTTTCACTGTTTCCGGCGACAGCTATGCAGAAGTAGTTGCGGGCTACGGTGAGGTTAACGGTTGCGAGGTTTACGCATTTGCACAAAACAGTGACATTTGCGGCGGTGCAATGTCTAAGGCTCAGGCAGCTAAGCTTAAGAAGCTTTATGATTTGGCTCTTAAGACAGGTACACCCGTAATCGGTTTGTACGATTCTATCGGTGCAAGAATAAACGAGGGTATTGATATGATGACCTCCTACGGCGAGGTTCTCAATTACAGCGGTAAGCTTGCAGGTATTGTTCCGCAGATTTCCGTTGTTCTCGGTCCTTGCCAGGGCACAGCAGCACTTTTGGCTACTTGTGCTGATTTTGTAATTATGAGCGAAAAAGGAAAGCTTACAATTAACACAAACGGTGAGGGCGGCAGTGCTGAAGAGAATAAGAAGCACGGTGTTACGGCTGTTACCGCAAAGGATGAGTTTGCCGCTATCGAGGCAGCAAAGAATCTTGTTGTAATGCTTCCGCAGAACAACCTGTCAGACCCATACACAACAGAGGAAGTTCCCGCA